>NZ_RIBZ01000098.1:0-60209 GCF_003721215.1 Streptomyces botrytidirepellens | reverse complement strand
TTGACGAAGGTTTCGAGGCGCTGGAGGCCGTCGAGGTCGAGGTCGTTCGTCGGCTCGTCGAGCAGGAAGACGTCGTACCGGCTGAGCAGCAGCGAGGCGAGACCGGCGCGGGCCGCCTGACCGCCGGAGAGGGCGGTCATATTGCGGTCGAGCGAGACGTCCAGCCCCAGGGAGGCGGCGACCTCGTCGGCGCGTTCGTCGAGGTCGGCGGCGCCGAGGGAGAGCCAGCGCTCCAGGGCGACGGCGTACGCGTCGTCCGCGCCGGGCGCGCCGTCCGCGAGCGCCTGGGTGGTGGCGTCAAGGTCGGCCTGCGCGGCGGCCACGCCGGTACGACGGGCCAGAAACGCCCGCACGCTCTCCTCCGCCCGCCGCTCGGGCTCCTGCGGAAGGTGGCCGACCGTGGCGTGCGGCGGGCTGATCCGGATGGCCCCCTGCTCGGGGTCGGTGAGCCCGGCCAGCAACCGCAGCAGGGTCGACTTCCCCGCTCCGTTGACCCCGACGAGGCCGATGACCTCGCCCGGTGCGACGACGAGGTCGAGCCCGGAGAACAGGGGGCGGTCACCGTGTCCGGCGGCCAGATCCTTGGCGACGAGAGTGGCAGTCATCAGACACCCCATCCTAACCGCCGAGGGGCGTATCTCATGTTTCCCGGCGGCCCCGATGGCTTCTCGCGCCCCGCTGCTGGCCGTACGCAATGTCAGGGCCGTGGGCGCAGCATCTCGGCGACGAGGGAGGCGAGTTCGGGGGACTGCGCCCGATTGAGCCGGGGGTCGCAGGCGGTTTCGTATCGCTGGTGCAGATCGGCGGGGGATATCCGCTGTGCGCCACCCAGGCACTCGGTCACATCGCCACCGGTGAGTTCCACGTGCAGCCCCCCGGGGTGCGTGCCCAGCGCGCGGTGCACCTCGAAGAAGCCTCGGACCTGGCTGAGGATGTGGTCGAAGTGGCGGGTCTTGTAGCCGCTGCCGGACGTCACCGTGTTGCCGTGCATCGGATCGCACTGCCAGAGGACCGTATGGCCGGACGCGGTGACCTTCTCCACGATCGGCGGTAACACCTGGTGTACCTTGGCGCTGCCCATCCGGCTGATGATGGTCAGCCTGCCTGCCTCCTTGTGCGGGTCGAGCCGCTCAACGTATTCGACGGCCTGCTCCGGCGTGGTCGTCGGGCCTATCTTGATCCCGACAGGGTTGGCCAGCAGCTCGGCGAAGGCGATGTGTGCCCCGTCCAATTGCCGGGTCCGCTCGCCGATCCACAGGAAGTGCGAGGACAGGTCATACAGCTTCGGCGCGTCCGGGTCGCGGCCGTCCACGCGCAGCATGGCGCGCTCGTATTCCAGCAACAGGGCCTCATGGCTGGTGAAGAGCCCGCTGCCCGCCAGGGCCCGCTCGGTCGGCCCGGCCGCTCCCGTGGCGAGCAGTGCGTTCACCACGGCCATCGCGGCTTTGGAGTTGACGTAGGCGCGGACCATCCGGTCCGGGTCGGGGGCGCGGGCTTCGGCGGTCGCCTCGACCGCGTTGACGATATCGCCCCGATAGCTCGGCAGACCCGACGGGTCCAGGGGAGCCGAGCGCGGTTTCCCGTACTGCCCGGCCATCCGGCCCAGTGTGACCACCGGCAGTCGGCCAGCGGCGGTGAGCACCGCGGTCATCCGTGACAGGGTGTGGACGGTGCCCGCGATGTACCGCTCAGTGTTCTCCGCGAAGGTCTCGGCACAATCACCACCCTGGAGCAGGAACGCACGGCCGCCTGCCACGGCGGCCAGATGGGCCCGCAGCCGATCCACCTCCTCGACGCCGACCACCGGTGCCACGCTCTCCAGTACGGTCCGCACCCGGTGCACGGCCTCGGTGTCGGACCACTGCGGTTGCTGCGCCGCGGGACGGGCGAGTGCGTTGTCCACCGCGGCGCTCAAACGGTTCGGCGGCGGCGACGGGCGGGCCGGGGCGTACTGCGGAGCCGTAGGCGCTTTTTTGGTCAACGATCCCCCTCATGCAGTGCGACATGACCGTGAATGGAGCCGACGACGTCGTGATGGGGTGGGACGAGCGGAAACGGCCTCGCCAGAAGGCGCTACTGCGGTGAACCGGAGTCAGCACCTCTCCGATTCCCCTCGGCGGCCGTACCGACGGTTTCGATTTTATCGTCTTCGCCGCCGCGTGAATATCTGTTCTTGGACCATTTCGGTGGCCACCGAGAGGAGTGAAGAATGTCAGGCGCTTCGATACCGTGGCTCGGGTCGAACTACCTGGAGTACCCCCTCCAGTCACATTCC
The DNA here is from genome assembly GCF_003721215.1 of Streptomyces botrytidirepellens. Taxonomy (NCBI): domain Bacteria; kingdom Bacillati; phylum Actinomycetota; class Actinomycetes; order Kitasatosporales; family Streptomycetaceae; genus Streptomyces; species Streptomyces botrytidirepellens. The sequence continues at coordinate 57,934 of NZ_RIBZ01000098.1, read as the reverse complement.
TGATGCGTGAGGAAAGGGCATGTGCGATGAGTGGACTGATGCGGGACAAGGTCGTTCTCGTGACGGGCGCCGCCCGCGGGCAGGGACGCGAGCATGCGGTGCGGATGGCGGGCGAGGGGGCCGATGTGATCGCCATTGACCTGTGCGCGACGCTGCCCGGTGTGGCCTACCGCTCCTCGGCCTCGACGGAGCTCGAAGAGACCGTCACCCTGGCGGAGGAGAAGGGGCGAAGGGCTGTGCCCGTGGTGGCCGATGTCCGTGACTTTGCTGGTCTGCGGGCCGAGGTCGACCGGGCCGTGGAGACTCTCGGGCGCCTGGACGCTGTGGTGGCCAACGCGGGAATCTGTATCCCCCGCGCCTGGGACGAGGTCACCGAGGAGATCTTCCGCGACACGATGGACATCAATGTGCGCGGGACCTGGAACACGGTGATGGCGACCGCGCCGCACCTGGTGACGGCGGGCGGCGGGTCGATCGTGCTGATGAGCTCCTCGGCGGGGCTGAAGGTGCAGCCGTTCATGATTCCCTACACCACCAGCAAGTTCGCGGTGCGCGGGATGGCGAAGGCGTTCGCCGCCGAGCTCGCGCGGTTCGGCATCCGCGTGAACAGTGTGCATCCGACCGGTGTGGACACAGCGATGGGCAGCCGCGCCATGCTCGCCCAGGTCGCCAAGGCGAGCATGGCCGATCCGCGGCTGCGCGGCATGTTGGTCAACATGCAGCCGGTGGACGGTATTACGCCGGAGGACGTGACCAACGCCGTGCTCTTCCTGGTTTCCGACGCATCTCGGCACGTCACCGCGCACGCCATGGCCGTCGACGCCGGAGTCAGCGAATTCTGAGCCGCGTACCGCCCCGTGGTCAGCCGCTCGCCGACGGGACGAGGTTCTCGACCGTCGCCCGCAGCCGGGTGCGCAGCACTGCGGGACTGCTGATGTGCAGCGTCCGCATGCTCAGGTCGCGTGCTGCCGCGATGACCGCCGCCCGGTCGTCCACCATCAGGGCCTCGCGCGGCTCGATCCCGCAGTGGTCCAGTGTCTCGGCGAAGTACTCGGCGGAGGGTTTGACCTGCCCGACCCGCCAGGAGGAGCACAGGTGGTCGAACAACCGGTAGTGACCATACCGGGCGTTCTTGAGGTGGTCCCAGTGCTCGGCTTCGTTGTTGGCCAGAACGACGGTGAGCTCCGGATGGGCGCGCCGCAACTCGGCCAGTTCCGCGACGTTGGCGTCGTAGCACCGGACACTGTCGGCGTACAGGCGGTCCACCCAGTCCCCGTTGAACGTGTCCGTCCGCGGGCTGCCCGCCTCGTCCAGGAGCGCGCGCAGGACATCGTGCACATGGCCGGCGCCGCGCTCGTAGACGTGCGCCGACGCCAGGAGGTCTGCCAGCAGCCGGCGTTCGTCCACGGCGTACCGGCGCGCGATCGTGAGAATGAAGGAGGTCTCTTCGGCGACGTTGTTGAACAGGACGCCGCCTGCGTCGACCAGCAACGCGTTGATCATCACTCAACCCCGATTCGGTCGTATCGGACATGGGCGATCGCGGTCTTGGGAGAAGTGGTCCGGATCGGACTGCTCGGCTCGCGCCGTGGAAGCGGCGGAGAGGGGGAATGTCATGACGCTCTACCACGATCTCGTCGGGCACACCTGGGATTCCGGGACCCGGCACTGGACTTTCTTCGACACCGCCCTCTACGCGATCGGCGTCGGGGCGGGCGCCGAGGACCCCACCCGTGAGCTGCGGTTCACCACCCAGGACTCCGGGGGAGCGACACCGGCGGTGCTGCCGACGTTCGCGGCTACCCTGGTGTCCCGCCGGGCCGAGCCCGTCTTCGGCGACTACGACGTGTCACAGCTGCTGCACACCTATCAGTCGGTGACGCTTCACGGCCCACTGCCGGTGGCGGGCGCTGCGGTCACGAACTCCCGCCTGACCGCGCTGCGTGACCGGGGCCGGGGCGCCCTGGCGGTCATCGACTCCTGCTGTGTGGACGCGTGCACCGGTCGGCCTCTCGCCGATCTCCGCACCGGGCTGACCATCAGGCGTGAGGGCGGCTTCGGTGGCGATCCGGGCAAAGAGGAGCCGTGGGAACGCCCGAAGGGGGAGCCCGACCATGCTGTCGGCTACCGCACCGCAGCCAACCAGGCCCTGCTCTACCGGCTCAACGGCGACCTGAACCCGCTGCACTCCGATCCCGCGATCGCCGCGCGCCTCGGGTTCAGCCGCCCTCTGCTGCACGGGCTGTGCACCTTCGGGTATGCCGGTAGGGCGCTGCTGCACGCGCTCTGCGAGGGTGAGACGTCCACGTTCGGCACCATGTCCGCAGGCTTCACCGCTCCCGTGCTGCCCGGTCAGGAGCTCGTCGTGCGGATCTGGGAGCGCGGCGAGTCGGCACTGTTCGAGGTGCGCTCGAACGGCAGGCTCGTCCTGGATCGCGGCAGATTCGATCGGCGCGTCGGCGCGGCGGGGTGATCCGGCCGCCGCCGGTGGGTCAGCCGGCCCCCCGGCGCCCATCGGGAGCGGCCAGGGTATCGGCGTACCACTGGACGGTGGCCCGCACCCCCTCCGGCAGCCCGATCCTCGGCCTCCACCCGGTGGCAAGCAGCCGGGAGACGTCCAGCAGCTTGCGCGGGGTCCCATCGGGCCTGCTGGTGTCCCACGTGAGCCGGCCGGTGAAGCCGACCGCATCGGCCACGAGCTTGACCAGGTCCGCGATGGTGAGGTCCTCGCCCACGCCGATGTTGACCGGCGACGGATCGTCATAGTGGTCCAGAAGGTGCATGCATGCCGCTGCCAGATCGTCGACGTGGATGAACTCCCGCCGCGGTGTGCCCGTGCCCCAGACGACGACCTCCTCGGTGCCGGACCGGACCGCCTCGTGGAACCGGCGGATCAGCGCGGGGAGGACATGCGACCGGGTCGGGTGGAAGTTGTCCCCGGGGCCGTAGACGTTCGTCGGCATCACGGAGATCCATCGCCGGCCGTACTGCCTGCGGTAGGACCTCACCGCGATCACACCCGCGATCTTCGCGATCGCGTAGGCGTCGTTGGTCTCCTCCAACGACCCGGTGAGCAGCGCGGACTCCGGGATCGGCTGCGGGGTGTGTTTGGGATAGATGCACGAGGAACCGAGGAACAGCAGCCGGTCCACCCCCGCCGCGTGCGCCGCGGTGAAGAGGTTGGTCTGGATTCGGAGGTTGTCGTTGAGGAACTCCACGGGCTCCGCGTCGTTGGCGGCGATGCCGCCGACTCGGGCGGCAGCGTCGATCACCACGGCGGGCCGGAGGAAGGTGACGTAGTCGAGCGTCGCCCGGCCGTCGGTGAGGTCCACGTCGGCCGAGTGGATCCCGGCGACCGAAGTGAACCCCTGGGCCCGGAGACGGCGAACTATGGCCGAGCCCACGAGACCGGACGAACCGGCCACCAGCACGGTGGCCGAGCGGTCCAGGGGGAGGGGGTGCGCGGACATGGTCGCTTCCTATCCTCGGCCTGTGGTGGGTTCCGGGGCCGGCCGTAGCACGTCCCGGCCGCCGCCGAACGGTTCCGGGAGCTCCAGCCCCCGGCAGTGCAGGGCCCCCAGGAGGCGCAGCAGGGAGACCGGCTCCGGGGTCGCCCGGTGGCCGGATGCGACCACGAGCGGCTCGCTGATCTCCTCGGCCCGCAGAGTGTCACGGATCGGCCGGATCAGCACCGGGTGCGGGCCGATCTCCACGAACGCCCGGACGCCTCGTCCCGCTAGGGCGGACACCGCCTGGGTGAACCGTACGGGCTGCCGCAGATTGCGCGCCCAGTAGTCCGCGGTGCCGAGCCCGCCCGGCTCCGGCTCGGCATCGACCGTCGAGATCCAGGGGGTGTGCGGGGTGGCGGGGGCCAAGTCGGCGAGCGCGGCGCGCATCTCGGACAGCACGTCGTCGACGAACGGGCTGTGCGACGCAGCGTTGATCCGGATGAGCCTGCATCGCACACCCTCGGCCTCCAGCGTGCCCACCAGTGCACGTGTGGCCTCGCTCTCCCCGGTGACCACCGTCTCCCTCGGCGCGGTGTGGGCGGCGACCACCACCGTCCCCGGCGTTCGGGCGCAGCGCTGCTCGACGGTGTGCCGGTCCAGCCCCACCGTGGCCATCGCCCCGCCGCCCGCCGCCCGCGCGAGCAGGCCGGAGCGTACGGCGACGACCCGCGCCGCCTCGGCGAGGGACAGGACACCCGCGACATGGGCAGCAGCGACCTCGCCGAGGCTGTGCCCCACCACCGCCTCCGGCCGCAGGCCCAGCGACCACAGCCAGTGGGCGGTCGCGACCTGCACGGCGAAGATGAGCGGCTGCGTCACCTCCGGCCCGCCGGCCTCACCGTCGGACATGGTCATCAGCGGTTCGATGACCCCGCCCGGCAACAGCGCGTCGAGCTCGTGCAGCACTCGCGCCGCCGGGGGTGCCCAGTCCACCAGGGCGCGCCCCATGCCCGGCCACTGACTGCCGTGGCCGCCGAAGCACCAGGCCGTGCGGGTGGCGGCGCCATCGGGCCGGCCCGAGAACCACCGCGCACTGGGCAGGCCGTCGGCGAAGAAGGACAGCCCCTCGGCCAGACCTTCCGGATCTGCGGCGGTGACCGCCAAGCGTTCCATGTCGTCCCCCGCCGAAACGGGCCGCTCGGGCGTCACGGATTCGGGCCGGGCACCATGGGCGAGTAACCCCGCGGCCCTTCTCGCCACGTCCGCCAATGCCGTCCGATCGGTGCCGGACAGCACCAGCAACCAGGGTGGGGGAGAGGGCAGTGCGCTGTTGGTTGACATATGCGCTTCCCCTTTTCATCGAAACGGATCTGATGGGTGTTTGTTCTTGCTACTATCGCGGTGCCGGCCATTTCGGACCGTTGCTCGACAAGACCGTTGTCCGGGAATTGGTAAAGGAGCAGAAAAAGAATGCCGGAAACTTCGTTCCAGGGCCAGGCCGTGGACACCACACCTGCCTCCGACGTATTTCTCGTCATCGGCATACCCGGGTCCGGGAAGAGTTCGGTATCAGCGGAGCTGGCCCGTCGGTTCCCCCTCGGCGCGCACATCGAGGGCGACCACCTCCAGGACCTGATCGTGTCGGGGGGGCACCTGCCCTCGCCGGAGGAGGACCTGGAGGCCGACCGTCAGCTACTGCTGCGCGCCCGCAATGCATCGGTGCTGGCGCGCAGCTTCCACGCCGCCGGTGTCGTCCCGGTCATCGACGACGTCGTCGTCCGGCGCGCGCACCTTGAGTTCTACCTCGATCACCTGAAGGACCTGCCGTTGCGCCTCATCGTCCTCGCACCGTCGGCTGAGGTCGTCGGTCGGCGGGTCGCCGAACGGGACAAGGTGCTGGCGGACGACTGGTCCTTCCTGGATGAGGCACTGCGCACCGAACTCACGGGTGAGGGGGCGTGGTTCGACAGCTCCAGGATGACCCTGGAGGAGACGGTCGACGCCATCCTGGCGAAGGACTGATCCGCCGAGCGACGGTTCCGCGCGGGGCCTGGTGGATTCCCTGCCAGGGCCCCGCGCACGGACTCGTCGCTCATCAGCTGCCGTTCACCCGGCGGATGGCGGTCAGCCAGGTGCGCATGAGGTGGGCGCTGCGGTGCAGGAACGCCCGTGCGTCGGGGGTCCAGCCGCGGCCCCGGGCCTGTTCGGCGAAGTCCTGCAAGCCGTGGCTGAGGGATTCGTAGGACTCACAGTAGTCGCTGCCCTCGATCGAGAACTCCCGTAGCCAGTCCAGGAGTTCGTCCATGAAGCGGATGGCCGGCAGCTCGATGACGAGGTCGTTGAGCAGGTCGTGGTCGTTGCGCTCGTGATTGACCAGGGGGCCGCCGAACCGCACCGCGTGCCCCAGATGCTTGGCGCACGCCGCCACGAAGTACCCGCTGAAGATGTCGCCGAAGCGCTCGACCGCAGCCCCGCCGATGGACTGGCCCATGCGCAGGAAGTAGTAGGCGGGCAGGGCGTCGTGGTGCACTGCGGTGTTCTGGGAGTTGACCGGGCACCAGGTGTCCGCGGCCAGTACGGCGGCCTCGCCGCCGTAGGCGGTGACCCTCGGCCGGACGGCAAGCCGGGTGACCGCGTCCACATCGGGGTCGTCGAGCCACAGCCCGGCGTTGACGCGGACGTCGGCCGTCTCCTCCGTGCTGGTGACCTCGGTGCCAGCCTCTCGTGGAGCGTAGGGGAAACCCCGTGGGAAGACCCGGCAGGGGCTGACGGTCAGCAGGTCGCAGGCGTTGAACCAGCCGTTGCCGACCGAGACCACGCGGTGGCGGGTCGGGCCCCGGAGAACGATCCGGTGTTCGTCGAGGAACGGACTGTCGACCGGCAGGTTGTCGTCGTCCATGGACACGGCCAGGGCACTGTCGTTCATGTACGACAGCAGGTAGCCGATGTTGCGCCGATTGTCGGAGTCACAGGGGATGAGATCGGGTATCCCGAGCTTCGCCAGCAGCCGGTCCTGCTCCTCCACATCGGGGGCCACGATCGTGGCCCCCCGGGCGCGGGCCCGCTCGCAGGCGTCGTAGAACGCGCTGGGCGTCTTGCGGTCGGGGATGACGACGAGCCGGGCACCATCCTCGGCAAGGGCGTCGGTGTAGTGGTCCAGGAACGACCCGGAACCGATGGTCGTCATGACGATATCGATCGTCTCAGACATGTGGTCACTCCAAAGGGGGAATGTCCCGCCAGTGCCGCAGCCGCGAGGACGCGGTGACGAGCGGGGCGCTGAGCCAGAGGAACATCACGATGGCCAGTCCGAGCCGCGGGCCGAACAGGCTTCCCAGGCCGCCGCCGACGAGTCCGCCGAAGAAGAGCATGCCCCGGCTGACGAACCGGACGCAGGCGACCGTCCGCTGTAGCAGATCGGCTGGTGTCAGCAGTTGTACGAGCGTGGCCTGCCCGACGGTGAATACGGCGTATCCGGCGTGGAAGAGCGTGGCGCCCATCAGGAACAGGGACAGCCCCGGGCCCGGCCGGGTCAGGGGGAGAAGCAGTCCCGCCGGGGCCAGGACGGTGGCCGGGATCCAGACCGAGCGCGCGGTGCCCAGGCGGCGGCTGACGCGGCCCGCACTGAACGCGCCGATCAGCCCACCGATGCCCACCGACCCCAGCAGCATGCCCAGGGTGCCCGGGGCAATTCCGACGTCGTCGGCCAGGAAGATGACAACGAGGGCCTCGTACGCGGCGAAACAGCAGTTTCCTATGGCCGAGCCCGCTATCGAGGCCAGGATGACACGCTGTCGCGTAACGAACCGGACGGCCTCCGCGAGCTCGGTCCACATGCCACCGGCACGAGTCGAGGAGCTGGTGGACTCGATGCGGGATCGCATGAGCAGATTGCACGACGCGGACACGACAAATCCCGCCGTGTTGACCAAGGGGGCGCGCTCGGGGCCGAGCAGTTGCACCGTGAACCCTGCCACCGTCGGTCCGAAGGCCAGCGACACCGCGCGCGCGATCTGTAGCCGGATGTTCCCGTAGACGAGCTTGTCCTTCGACAGCATCCGCGGCGGCATGGACAGGTACACAATCTCGTAGAACACCGTGGCACAGCTGACCAGGACGTTGGACAGGTACAGATGCCACAGCGCCAGGTGTCCGAGCGCAGAGAGGACCGGCACCATGGTCACGATCGCTGCGCGGCTGAGGTCGGTCAGCAGGAGCATGGTGCGCGGCCGCAGCCGCGTGCTGTACACCCCGGCGGGCAGGGTGACGATGAGCCACGGCAGATAGCCCGCCGCGGTGATCAGACCGACCTCGCCCACCGTCGCCCCGAGGGCCCGGGCCGCGAGCAGGGGGAAGGCGACCACCGTCGCCATCCCGCACAACTGGCTGATGCCGCTGCCGACCCACAGCAGACGGAAGTCCCGTTCGCGGACGGACTCCGGCGCCGTGGCCCCGGGACCGGACATCACCGGTGCCCCCTTCCTCCCGGCACGCGTCGGATCTCGGTTCGGAAACGCCCGGCGGCTCACGGACGCGCATGCTGGTCGGGGGAGCCGGCGATGAACGCCTCGACGGCTTCGTATGCCTCCGAGTCACGGTACTGCTCGGGCGGCGACTTCATGAAATATGATGAAGGTGCCGCCAGCGGGCCACCGATCCCGCGGTCGAGCGCGATCTTGGCCGCCCGCACGGCGTCGATGACGACGCCCGCCGAGTTCGGCGAATCCCACACCTCGAGCTTGTACTCCAGCGACAGCGGGACGTCGCCGAACGCGCGTCCCTCGAGCCGCACATAGGCCCATTTGCGGTCGTCGAGCCACGGCACGTGGTCGGAGGGCCCGATGTGCACGTTGTTCTTCTCGATGCCGCGATCGACCTGTGAGGTCACTGCCTGGGTCTTCGACGTCTTCTTCGATGCCAGCCGCTTGCGCTCCAGCATGTTGCAGAAGTCCATGTTCCCGCCGACGTTGAGCTGCATCGTGCGCTCGAGGTGGACGCCGCGGTCCTCGAACAGCCGGGCCAGCACACGGTGCGTGATCGTCGCGCCCACCTGCGACTTGATGTCGTCGCCGATGATGGGCACGCCCGCCTCGGTGAATTTCGCGGCCCATGCCGGATCGGAGGCGATGAACACGGGCAGCGCATTGATGAACGCCACGCCCGCGTCGATCGCGCACTGTGCGTAGAACCGGTCCGCTTCCTCGCTGCCGACGGGCAGATAGGAGATCAGCACGTCGGCCCGCGACTGCCGGAGCACCTCCACCACGTCGACCGGTTCCTGCTCCGACTCGGTGATGGCCTCGCGGTAGTACTGTCCGAGACCATCCAGGGTGGGCCCTCGCCGCACCGTGACGCCGGTCGGCGGGACATCGCAGATCTTGATGGTGTTGTTTTCCGACCGGGAGATGGCGGACGAGAGGTCCTGCCCGACCTTCTTGGCATCCACGTCGAACGCCGCGACGAACTCCAGGTCGCGCACGTGGTAGCCGCCGAAGTCGACGTGCATCAGCCCGGGCACCCGGGTCGCGGGTTCCGCCTCGGCGTAGTAGTGCACTCCCTGCACGGCCGAGGCGGCGCAGTTGCCGACGCCCGCGATCGCCACGCGAATCCTGTCCATGGTTCTTCCCTTCGCAAAATCTCCGGACCGAAGGCCGGATTGCCTTGACGGCCGGTCATCCCCTCGCGCCGCCGGCCAGGACACCGCCGGTCATGGCTCCACCGGGGCCGCTCCGGATCTGGCCGACCGCTCCGCGGCCAGCGCACAGCGCAGCGCCTCATGGGAGTCGCGCCAGCCGCCCGAGGCCGGGTCACCGGCCCCGCCGGCGGCCAAGGCCAGGAACGCCCGCACCTGTTCCCGGTAGGCGGTGGCGAACCGGTCCCAGTACCCGCGGAAGCGCGGGAGCTCCGCTTCGCCCGACCCCGGTACGTCCGCGCGGGCCAGCCCCGCCGCCAAATGACCTCGCTCGCCCAGCACTTCGGCCCGGACGTCGTAGCCCACAGGCTGCCACCGGCCCGCGGCGAGCACGACCTGTGTGCCGTCGTCGAGCCGGATCATCGCCGTGACCGTGTCGAAGTCGCCGATGTTCGTCAGCTCCGGGCAGGACACCGCCGCGCCGTCGGCTACGACCTGGACGATCCTGTGCCCGGTCAGCCATCGCACCATGTCGAAGTCGTGCAGCATGAGGTCGGTGAAGATCGAACCGCTCTCGCGGAGCCGCGCGATCGGCGGCGGCGACACATCGTGCGACACCAGCCGGAGGGACTGGAGACGGCCCAGCTCTCCGGAGGTGGTGCGGGCCCGCAGGTCGGCGAAACCGGGGTCGAAGTGCCTCTGGAACCCCACCCACAGCGGAACCCCGTGTGCCTCGGCCAGCCTGCCCAGCGTCTCGGTCTGCTGGAGGTCGGTGGCCAGCGGCTTTTCACACAGCGTTGGCACCCCGGCCTCGATCAACGCCCCGACCAGTTCCGGATGGCTCGTGGTGGCTGCCGTCACCAGCGCCGCGTCACAGCCACGGGACACCAGTTCCCCGACCGAGCCGGCGACGCTCCCCGAAGTGGCCTTCCACGCCAGTTTCTCGGCGCGGTCGCGGTCCGCGTCCACGAAGACCAGGCGGTGGGAACCCAGCGCGTCGAGGTGTTCGGCGTACATCGCGCCGATCTGACCGCAGCCCACGATGCCGACGACCGTGCTCGCGCTCATCGGCTCACCCCCGCGGCCTGCGCAACGGCGGAATGGGCCAGGGCGACCAGGTTCGCCGACCTGCGGCGCTCATGCAGGCGGGCGCCCCACCGCGCGGCCCGCTCGGTGAACCGGGCATCGCCGAGGACCTCGGCAATGCCCTGCCGGACATCGCCTACGCGGACGCACGACTGGTCGGACGGGCCGGAGTACCGGTCGCTGAAGGACAGCCGCCCGTGAGAGGTGGTCTCACTGGTCCGCAGCAGTACGCCGGATCCGGTGGCCTCGACCAACTGCCTTCCGTTCATCTCCTGTTCGGACATGAACGGCATGACGACCGAGGGCTTGCCGTGTTCGAGCGTGGCCAGCACCGTGGCCGAACCCCCGTGGCTCAGCACCACATCGGCCCACTTCAGCGGGGTGTGCAGACCGGTGAAGCCCGCCACGACGACATTGTCCGGCACCGCCAGATCGCCCTCGAAGGCGAAGCCGCTGGAGACGTACACGCTCCACGGCTGCTCCCCGCAGGCGTCCAGCACGTTTTGCAGGGCTTGGCGGCCCACGGTGCCTCCGCTGCCGATGGTGACGTACACCTTCGGCCGACCGGTCTCCGGGGGTGTGGGGGTGCCGGTCGCCACCACCGGGTTCCAGTACATCGGCCCCACGTAGTGCAGATCGCCCCGGTGGGGCGGCCCCTCGACCGGTTCCAGATCGGGCAGGCTGGACACCAGGGTCACATCGCCCCACAGCAGATGCTCTGCTCGGGCCACCGGTCCCAGCCCCAGCTCGCGCGACATCTGGTCCCAGACCGGGAGGCTCGGCGGGTGGGGGAGCAGGTCCCGCGGCGACACCGTCGACCACGGCATCCATCCGTTCGGCCTCGGGGTGATGAAGTCCGCGTCGGCGAGGGAAACCACCGGGATGCCCGTGGCCCGCGCAGCGAGGGCCGCGGTCGGACACATGTCGATGACGACCACCGTCGGCCGGTAAGCCTCGATCAGGCGGGTGTCCGCCGCGACCCGCTGCCGAACGCGCTCGATCCGGTGGTACGTGGCCGCGACCGCGAACACCCGCTCCACATCGGCGAACGGCAGATACGGCGGCATCGGGTGCCGGTCGGGCGGGCGGGGGGCCTCGGGGGCGGAGTCCAGCACCGGGAAACCGGCCTCGCGCACCATGGCGCTGATGCCGCAGTCCACGAACGCCACCCTGTCGCCCGCCTCGGCCAGGGCCTGGGCCAGTACGAGGCACCGGCCGGTGTAGGCCGCGCCGCCTCCCCAGCCCCAGGGGAAGAACAACACTCGTTCGGTCACGCGTCCTCCTGCTCGTTCGGTCGTCTCTGGCCGTTCAGGTCGTCATCCCGCCGTCCACCGCGATCACCTGCCCGGTGACGTACGAGGCCGAAGAGGAGCACAGGAAGGCCACGACCGAGGCGATCTCCTCGACACGGCCCACCCGCCCGAGCGGTGTCCGGTTCACCACCTCGTGCCGCGCCTTTGCGGGCAGTAGGTGATAGGCGGGGGTGTCGGCGACCAGGCCGGGGGCCACGCAGTTGCAGGTGATCCCGTACCGCCCGTACTCCCTGGCCACCGTCCATGCCAGCCCGTGCAGACCGGACTTGCCGGCCGCATAGGCGGCTTGGCCCGGTTGCCCCCGCAGGCCCGCCACCGAAGACACCAGGACGATGCGTCCGCCCGCGTGCCGCGTCATGGCCCGCACCCCGGCCTGGAGACAGCGGAACGCTCCGCTCAGATTGACCGCGATCTGCTCGTCCCATTCGTCCTCCGGGACGCCCAGCAGCAGCCGGTCCTTGTGCACCCCGGCATTGACCACCAGGGCGTCCAGACGGCCGAATTCCTCAACGACCCGCCCGACGACCTGTCTGCCGCTATGCGGGCGGGAGAGGTCGGCCGACAACGCGACCGCGGCCGCGCCCGCCGTCCGGAGGTCGTCGGCCACGGCCGCCGCCGCTTCCTCGTTCCGGTGCGCGTGCACCCCCACGGCGTAGCCCGATCGGGCCAACTGCTGGGCTATCGCCCGCCCCAGCGGGCCGGAACCCCCGGTCACCAGGGCTGCCCGGACGCTCACGTCATCGATTCCTGGTACAGGGGGAAGCACGTGTTCTCGATATGCGCGAACCGCGCGCGCAGCCGGGCGGACGCCCCGGGGTCGAAGGGGCTCTCCTGGCCGCCCGCGGCGACCAGGGCCTCCCGCAGCCGGTTCAGCGAGGTCCGCAGCGGACGGCTCAGCTCCAGGACGCGCGGGTACACCGCGAGTGGGTCCGGTTGCTCGTGCGCCGCGATCAGGGCGATACCCAGCCGCTTGGCACGGACCCGGGCGTCGAGTGCGGCGGTCCGGACCGCGGCGATCTCGGGGGGCAGAACGGGCTCCTCGCCGGAGGCGGAGGGCACGGCGAGCGCGTTGCCGTAGATGAACAGCTGGGGCTGGATGTCGCCGAGCACCAGCACATGCAGCGCCCGGGCCGTCACCAGCCCGAGACCGCTCTCGGTGAGCTGGTCGAGGAGCTCACCGAGCGCGTGTGCCCCCACCGACAGCAGCGCGGTGTCCCGGGCCAGCCGTTCCGCGAAGTACTCCTCCACGTCGCTGTCGTCCGGCGCGTCGGTCACCGTGACGGTGCTCACCCAGGTGAACAGTGCCTGAAGCTCGGGCGTGAGTCTCCAGTGGCGCCGGAAGCCGTCGTCCAGGTCGGCATCGGTGTCCAGTACGGTCATCAGGCTGTCGTCCGGAGACCAGCGCACCGCCAGTACCGCGTGGTCATGGAAGTGGTAGCGGCCTTCGTACACGTCGCCGGGCAGGTGGAAGCGGTCCGGCAACACCATGACCGGCTCACCGGCGGTCAGGCGCTCGAGCACGAAGGGCACATTGCGGCTGCCGTCGTCGAACTCCGTGCGGTAGTCCACCCGACAGCCGTCGAAGTCCTTCGCCAGATCCCGGCCCACCGGATCCAGCGGGCCGTTGAGTGCGCGGGCGACGGCCAGTGAATCGAGCCCCCGGAAGCGGAGGACGGCCTCGACACAGCGCAGCACGCAGTTCAGCCCGTCCAGCGCGCGGTCCCGCCACCCCAGCGCCCCCAGCTGATCGAACCGTGGCACCATCGCGCCGGTCACCGCAGGTCACGGCCTGCGGTGCGGGCGCGGGCGACCAACGTGTCGGCCAAGTGCCCCAGGTTCTTGAAGACCGTCCAGTCGGTCTCCTCCTCGCTGTAGGGCACTCCCCACTGTTCCTCGAAGCGGGAGAACACCACGATCAGGTCCAGCGAATCCATGCCGATCTCGTCGAGCGTGGTGGTTTCGCTGAGCTGATCGGGCAGGTGGGGCCGTTCCGCGAGCACGGTGGTGATGAGCTCCAAGGCGAGCCGGCGGTCGGTCTGCTGGGTGTTGGCACTGTCGGTCATGTGCGCGTCCCTCTCCTCGTCGTGTGCGTTGGTGCGTTGGCGTGTGCGTCCGCGTCCGCCTGGGGCGGTGGGTCAATCTCCGCCCTCCATCAGCAGGCCCCTGCGGACCTTTCCGCTGCCGGTTCTGGGCAGCTTGTCGACCCTCCGGATCACCGTGGGCACCTTCACCGTCATGAGCTGTTCGCCGGCTCGGCGGCGCAGTGCCGCGGTGTCGAACCCGTCGGCGTCGGCCTCGACGAAGGCCCACACCTGTTGCTCCCCCGAGGGCCCCGGCCGGCCCACCACGGCGCAGTCGCTGATCCCGGGGAGGCCGCGCAGGACGGTCTCCACCTCCATGGGGGAGACCTTGTTCCCGGCGATGTTGATGAGCAGGTCGCCGCGCCCGGTCAGTCGGAGCCCGCGGTCGTCGAGCACCCCGAGGTCGCCGGTGGTGACCCATCCCTCGTCGTCGGCGAGGGCCACCGCATGCCCCTCCTCCAGCCGGACGGGGGACAGACCGGGGAAGCGCGCCGCCACCGGGCCCGGCTCGCCCGAGCCCGCCGTCAGCCCGACCCCGGGGAGCGGCTGTCCGACGCTGCCGCTGCCGCCGGCCGGGGTGAGGGTCAGCTGACCGAGTTCGGAGTTGCCGTAGTGGTCGTACACGGCGATACCGGCGTCGTGCCAGGCCGCGACCGCCTGAGCCGGGAGGGTGTCGCCCGCGCTGACGCACCGGTCCCAGGAGCCCGCGCGTGGCACCCCGCCCCGGCCCCACCAATCCAGGACCATCGGAACGCTTTGCAGGACGGTGGGCCGGTGGCGCTCGGCCAGCAGCGCGGCGCGCGCCGGGGTCAGCGGGCCGGTCGGCACGAGCTGGCAGGCTCCCGCCGACAGGACGGCCAGGGTGCCCGCCTCGATCGCGTAGCTGTGGCCGAGCGGACTCGTGGTGAGCACGACGTCATCGGCATCGAGGCCGAACTGTCGCGCGAACGCGGCCGAGTTGCGCAGGGTCCCCGGCCACTCGCGGGAGATCACCTTGGGCCGGCCGCTGGTGCCCGAACTGCTCACCGCGAAGGCCGGCTCCCCACTGCTCCGCTCGACCGGCGTCAGCCGCGTCACCAGGCCGCGGTCGAGGCTCAGCTCCGCGCCGAAATCGGCCAGCGCGGCCGAGCGCTCCGCGTCGCCGGTACGCTCCTGGAGGACCAGCACCGCAGCGTGAAGGCTGGTCGCCGCGGCGAAGTCGACCACCGAGTCCAGCGAGGACGTGAGGACGGCGCCGACCCGGGTCCCCGGGCCGACCCCGGAGGACCGCAGCTCCCGCGCACGCTTCGTGACCTCGCGCTCCAGCTCGGCGTACGTGACCGATCGCTGTCGGTCCACCAGCGCGCGACGGCTCCCCCGGCCGGCCCGGCGATGCTCGGCGAGGACGTCCAGCAGCGTGTCGTCCATCATGGTCATCCCTCCTTGTACGCCGTGCAGCGATAGCCGTGTCGCCTGCCCGCCGCGGCCACGGTGACCGTGGCCGCCTCGCGGTCGCCGGCCACCACCGCGGCCAGCTCCGCCAGCGGGGCGGTCGCGCGCGCATCGGCCGACCGCGCCGCCGACGGTGGGCACTTCTCGACCGGGCCGGTCCTCGCGAGCACGCGGGCCCCCCGTGCGCGTGCCCGCGAGGCCGTCTCCAGGACCAGGAACGCCGCCCACCCCGTCTCCGGTTCGCTACCGCAGGCGCGGGCGGCGGCGGGACTGAACAGTTCGTACGCTCCGCAGAGCACGGGGGCGCCCCCTGCCAGCCGGATCCTGCGCTGCCCGATCGCGAGGGCCTGCATCCCGGCGCCGGGCCCGAGCACGGTGGCGCAGTAGCCGCCCAGTCCGTGGCGCAGACAGATCAGCGACGTCACCCCGTGGGCGTTGAAATACAGGAAGGACTCGGGTGCCAGGGAGGAGCGCGCACCGGCGTCCAGCCGCGCGCGGATGGACTCCGCCACATGCCCCGAGCCGTACACCGAGCCGGTGACGCAGCCGGTGCCCGCCGGGTCCGGCTCACCGGCTCCGGCGAGCGCGTGACCCGCCAACTCGACGATGCGTTCAGGGAGTTCCCGTGTCCACTTGTTCACATCACGCCAGCCGTCGGCGCCCGCCGTGTGCGCGCGCCACAGGTCCTCGGTGTCGACCTCACCCGAGGACACAGCAGTGATCACCACTTGTTCGTCCATCAGACCCTCCGCAGGACGAGCGCGGTGTTCATCCCGCCCAGGCCGCAGGACACGCTCAGCGCCGTCCGCAGGTCCGGCATGGGCCGAGGGGCGTCCTCGAGCACCAGGTCGAGGTCGTCGCAGACCGGGTCGACCGGCTCGGCGCCCCAGGTGGGAGTGACCGCTCGATGAGTCAGGGACAGCACGCAGGTCAGGGCCTCGACGGCGCCCGCACCGCCCTGTAGGTGCCAGAGCACGCCCTTCACGCTGTTGACGGGCACCGAGGACAGCCGCGGGCCGAACACCGCGCGCAGGGCCTCGATCTCCGCGGTGTCACCGCGTCGGGTTCCTGGTCCGTGGGTGTTGACGAAGTCGATGTCCTCCGGTGTGAGCCTCGCGTCGGCCAGGGCGAGCCGTACGGCCAGCTCGATGCCGTCGGCTCCGGGGGCGGCCAGATGGCCGGTGGCGTTCGTCATCCCGCAGCCGGCCAGCACTGCCAGCGGGCGCCCGGCGGTGCCGGATCCGGTGTCGTCGAGCGGTTCGAGCCTGAGCACGGCGGCGCCTTCGGACAGGCCGATACCCCGCCGCCGGGTGCTGAAGGGCCGGCATCCCTCCGGGCCGAGGGTGCGCAGTGAGTTCAGGCCCAGGAAGGCCATGTCGGTTACGGCGTCGGCGCCGCCCACCACGGCGGTGGCCGCCTCGCCGACGGCCACCAGGTCCCGGGCCACCGCGATGGCCGCCGCGCCCGAGGCAGAGGCGTTGGCGATGGTGAGGGCCTCGCCGCCCAGTCCGGTCCGCTCGGCGCAGGCTGCGGCCAGCTCCCCCGCGCAGTATCCCGGCCGGGGCGGGACGGCACCGGGGTCGGTGGTCCCCAGCACCAGCGCCACGTGCTCGCGCAGGGCACCGTCGAACCCGTCGAGTGCCTCTGATACGGCGTACTCGGCGAGGTCCAGCGCGCGCCAGGTGCCGTCCCCGCTGGTGGGCCCGGGCACTTCGCCGGATGCGCCGAGGGTGGCGCCGGTGGCGTCGAACGCTGTGATGGGCGGACGGTGCGCCTGGCCGGTGGACAACGCCTCCCACAGCGCGGCCACGCCGACCCCGCCCGGGCCGCACACACCCAGACCGGTGACGGCGACAGCGCTCCCCTCGGTGCTCATTGCGGATCACCTCGATTCAGGGCCGTGGCCAGCGAGCTGATGCTCGCCGACTCGAGAACGGCGTCGTCCGACAGGGTCACGCCCAGCTCCTGCTCCAGCTCCCCGACCACCGTGATGAGCAGCACCGAGTCGACCCCGGCGGGCGCCAGCGGTTCGGTGTCGCTCAGCCACGGCAGACTCGCCTCTTCGTGAAGCTGGTGTGCGAGCTTGCTCCGCACGAGCGCCAGCAACTTCTGGTGGCTGTCCACGGTTACGCCACCTTCGCCGCGACCTCGAACGCCGCGTCGCACGCCGCCAGGGTGTGGTCGAGGTCGGTGTCGGTGGTGGCAGCGCAGATGAACCAGTGATGTGTCGGGTGCAGCAACACGCCCCGGCGGGTGGTTTCCGCGAAGAACGAGTCCTGCATCGCCCGTGATCGGCCCGGGTCGGGGTGGGTGAAACCCAGGAACGGCATCTGTGGCACACCGTGCACCCGGGCCGGGACGCCGTGCCGCCCTACGAGCTCGGTCAGGCCGCTCTGTAGCCGGACGCCGAGCCGGCGGACCCTGTCCAGTACGGTCCCGTCGGCCAGTTGGTCGATCGTCGCTACCGCCGCCGCCATCGACACGGTGTTGGAGTAGAAGGTGGACGAGATGTGTGTCTGCCCGACCATGGCCATCACGTCGGCCCGGCCGGTCAGCGCCGAGACCGCCCAGCCGTTGGCCATCGCCTTGCTGAACGTCGCGAGGTCGGCCCGCACGCCGTACAGCTCCTGCGCGCCACCCAGGGCCACCCGGAACCCGGAGCGCATCTCGTCGAAGACAACCAGGGCCCCTTGCTCATGGGCCAGATCGATGGCGCCTTGCAGGAAACCGGGTTCGGGACTGTCCAGTTCGAACGGCATCAGCAGCAGACAGGCCACCTGCCCGGCATGCCGCCGGAAGACCTCCCGCAGGTTGTCGAGGTCGTTGTACCGGAAGGTGTCGACCTGGGTTCGCACCGTGTTGGGGATCCCGCCCGGCCGCTGGGCGGCCCAGTCGTGCCACCCGTTGTAGCCCCAGCGCACCACCCGGTCGCGGCCGGTGTACGCCCGGGCCAGCCGCACCGCCGCACTGGTGGCGTCTGACCCGGTCTTGAGGAGGAACACCCGCTCCGCGCCCGGGATGACTCGTACAAGGCGCTCGGCGAGCTCGATGTGCGTCCGCTTGCGAAGCGTGATCGAGAAGCCCTCTTCGATTTCCTGCTGCGCGGCTTTCGTCACGGCCGGATCCGCGTGGCCGAGGATGATCGTGCCGTAGGCCAGGATGTAATCGAGGTACTCGTTGCCGTCGGCATCCCAGATGCGGGCGCCCCGGGCCCGCTCGCCGTAGACGGGATAGGCCCCCTCCACCAGCCGGTCCCGCTCGATGACGTAGTCCTTCTCTGACAGCGTCGCGTCGACGAGCCGGCCGCGGGCGAGCAACTTCATGGAATTGTCGAGCCGCAGCGCTCCGGTACGGTCGGTCACGGCATGGTCCCCCTCTACAGCTTGACGTCCTCTGTTCACCTGGTTCGCACGCCCCGCCGGTGCGGCGGGCCGCCCCGCGGTCACAGGACGACCGGCCCGGACCGGGCCCCGCGGACGAGCTTGCCGGGCAGTGCGCCGGTTGCCTCGCCCTCGCGGAAGGTGATCTCGCCGGCCACCACCGTCGCCACGTAGCCGTCCGCCTTCTGGATCAGGCGGCCGCCGCCCGCGGGCAGGTCGTGTACGAACTCCGGGGAGCGCAGGCTGAGCCGGTCGAGGTCGATGATGTTGATGTCCGCCCGGTACCCGGGGCGCAGCAGCCCGCGGTCGCGCAGCCCGTACAGCTGCGCGGGCTCCCAGGTCTGCTTCTTGATGACGAACTCCAGCGGTAGCCGGGCCCCCCGACTGCGGTCGCGCACCCAGTGCGTCAGCATCGATGTCGGCGTGCTGGCGTCGCAGATGAGCCGACAGTGCGCCCCGGCGTCGCTGAGCCCCAGCACCGCCTGCGGATGCAGCAGCATCTCGCGGATCGGATCGAGGGTGTACTCCGAGTAGCCGAGCAGCGGACGGTAGATCATCCCGCTGGTGTCCTCGGAGGTGAGGAAGTCGTAGATCAGTGTTTCCGGGTCCTGCCCGGTGCGCCGCGCGACGGCGTCGAACGACTCGTCGGCCGGGGGCTCGTAGTCGGGCTGGTTCGCCTTCATCGGGAAGTGGCGCTCGTAGCCCTGGGGGAACAGCGACGAGCGGGGGTCGGCGTCATCCGGGGCCTCGCCCAGGATCTTCTCCCGCAACGCCGGATCACGCATCGCCCCGCGGCGCTCGGCCGCGGGCAGATGGGCGATCCTCTTGTAGGACGGCCGCCTGCGGAACGGGTGCGTGGAGTCCAGGCTGATGATGATGCTGAAGGGTCGGCCCGCCACCTGGGGGTGCAGATCCGCGCCGCTTGCCACCGCGTCCTCGGCGACTTGGAGCAGCTCGCGCCACCCGTCCGGGTCGTTGTCGTTCTGGAACAGCCCGAAGGTGATCGGCCGACCGACCGCAGCCGACAGCCTGCGCATCCACTTGATCTCACCCAGCGGGTCGTCCACCTTCTCGCCGCCCGCCCCCAACGGCACGAGCTGGAACACGCCGGTGCCGACCTCACCGAGCACACCGCCGAGCGCGAACAGCTCGTCCTCGGCGGCGAAGGTGCCGGGTACCGGATCGCCGGTGATGGCGAGATGGGTGACGGTGCGGGAGGTGGAGAACCCGATGGCGCCCGCCTCCAGCCCCTGACGGACGAGCGCGCACATCCGCCGCAGGTCGTCCTCGGTCGGCGGCTCGTTGGCGGCGCCCCGGTCGCCCATCACATACGCGCGCAGCGCACCGTGCGGTACCTGCGCGGCGACGTCCATCACCCTCGGCAGGCGCTCAACGACGTCGAGGTACTCGGGGAAGGTCTCCCACTCCCAGGTGATGCCCTCGGACAGCGACGCGCCGGGGATGTCCTCGACCCCCTCCATGAGGCCGATGAGCCAGTCGTGGCGGTCCGGCTGGGCCGGCGCGAAGCCGACCCCACAGTTGCCCATCACCACCGATGTGACCCCGTGCCAGCAGCTCGGGGTGAGCTGGGGGTCCCAGCTGACCTGGCCGTCGAAGTGGGTGTGGATGTCCACGAATCCGGGGGTGACGAGGTGGCCACCGGCGTCGATCTCGGTCCGGCCCCGTCCGGGTACCCGCCCCACCCTGGTGATCACGCCGTGGTCGACCGCGACGTCGCCGGTGCGCGCGGGAATGCCGGACCCATCGCACAGCGAGCCGTTTCGAATGATCAGATCATGCATGGTGGTCCGGCCTCCTCGTGTCGTATGCGTGCCACTGCCCCGTCGGTGCGAAGAGCAGGTTCTGATAGGCGTAGCGGGTTCGCGGCCGGTGTGGCACCGGTGCGCCGCGCCGCAGTTCCCACGGCTCATAACCTGCGGTCATCAGCGTGTCCACCAGTTCGCGGCTCGATGGCGCACCGGCCACGTCGAGATCGCCGACCTCCAGCGAGATCACCGGTCGTCGGCGGGCCAGCAGGTCGCGCATCCCCTCCAGGACGTGCGCCTCCGCGCTCTCGGCATCGATCTTCACGAAGTCGACGTCGATGCCTTCGGCGCGCACGTGTTCATCCAGGCTGACCGCGTCCACGGTGAACGGCTCGGACGGGATCCGCTCCCTTACGACATCGGGCAGGCGCGCCTGGAAGGCTGAGTTGTAGGCGCTGTATCCGAGTCCGTGGTCATGGAAGACGAGTTCTTCCTTCTTCGACCAGACCGCTGCGGGCACGACCGAGGCGTTGGGCAGGCGATCGACGTTCGTCCGCAGGACAGCGAGCGTGGAGGGCGTCGGCTCGAACGACCTCACCTTCCCACCGGGCCCGACCAGCGCGCTCGCCAGCATCGTGTAGTAGCCGATGTGGGCGCCGACGTCGACCACCGTCGAGCCGGGACGCAGGTGGGAGAGGAGGAAAGCGGTCAGGTCGTAGTCCACGAAACCGTAGCGGTGGATGGACACCGACACCTCTTCCGGCAGCGCGATCGACATTCGCTGACCCCAAAAGGTCTTCGCGGTCGAGGGGCGGCCCTCACCACGGTGCCGACGCGCCCGAAGTGCACGCGTGCTCGGGTACGACGTTCTGATCGGGTGGCGCAGGCGCTGCGCAAGCCCTCGGAACCCAGCCGTGTGGGAGCGACGGTCGAGCGCTGACCGCCAAGCGGTACGGTCACTTCTGGTCATGGCACAACCTGCTCCCGGGGGTGCGGGGCCGCAAAGGGAATGGGGCCGGGCTGGTGACGGTCGTGGCCGGGGCGAGGGAGCCTCAGCGGGGGAGCACCCGTCCGGAGTGCTCGACAGGCGTTCGAGAGTCGCTGAAGGGGCTCGCGCTCCAGGTTTCCCGGCCGTCCGTTCCGAGCCGCGCGAGTTCCGCATCCACCATGATCTGGGCCAAGCGGTACACCGATGTCCGTGCGGTCCAGCCGAAGGCTTCGCGGGCCTTCCCGGCGTCTCCCACCAGGGTGTCCACCTCCGCCGGACGCAGATAGACATCGTCGTACCGCACATGCTCGCGCCAGTCGAGGCCGACGTGGGAGAAACAGTGGTCGGCGAACTCCCGCACGGTGGAGCCGATTCCCGTGGCCAGCACATAGTCGTCCGGCTGGTCGAGCTGCATCATGCGCCACATGCCTTCGACGTACTCCGGGGCGTACCCCCAGTCGCGGACGGCGTCGAGGTTGCCCAGGAAGACGTGCTTCTCGAAACCGGCCTTGATGCGCGCCGCCGCACGGGCGATCTTGCGGGTCACGAACGTCTCGCCACGCCGGGGCGATTCGTGGTTGAACAGGATGCCGTTGACGGTGAACATTCCGTACGCGTCCCGGTAGTTGCGCGTCATCCAGTAGCTGTAGATTTTGGCGGCGCCGTAGGGGCTGCGGGGGTGGAAGGCGGTCCGCTCGTTCTGCGGCGGCGGCGCGGCGCCGAACATCTCCGAGGACGACGCCTGGTAGTAGCGGATGTCCATCGTGGACATGCGGATGGCCTCGAGTAGCCGGGTGGTGCCCATCCCCGTGATGTCACCGGTGTTCTCCGGTTCATCGAAGCTCACCCGGACATGGGACTGTGCGGCCAAGTGGTAGACCTCGTCCGGCCGGATGTGCGCCAGTAGCGTCACCAGTCGGCTGGCATCGCTGACGTCGCCGTAGTGGAGGATCAGACGCCGACCCACATCGTGCGGGTCGCGGTAGATGTGGTCCAGCCGCCGGGTATTGAAGGTTGAGCTGCGGCGGACGATGCCATGGACTTCGTATCCCTTGTCCAGCAGCAGGTCGGCCAGGTAGGAACCGTCCTGTCCCGTAATCCCCGTGATCAGTGCCCGCCTCACGGGGATTCGCTCAGCACTAGCGTGTGGATTCCAGAGGTCATACTGATGAACCGTCCCTTCTCAGGGGTACGAAACCAGGGTTGAACATCTCGTGGACGTACACCCGCCCGGCGCTACCGCAGTTGATGATGTATTTCTTGCTCACACATTCGGGCGCGGCGCTGTCCAGCGGCCAGATGTCCCGTGACACGGCGATCGGTTCCCGTGTCAGTGTGAATCCCGCCGTTTTCAGGTAGGGACCCAGCGGTTGTTCGAGCGGTGGTATCAGTTTTTGGCTGTCCCGTCCGGCGATCACGACCCGGTTTACGCTGATGACGTCCTTGCCCGAGGTGAGGATGCTCGACTGGCGGTCGATCACCAGGGCGTCGGGGGAGGCTCCCAGGATGTGGCACCCGATGTGCCGGATGCGCGCGGCGGGAACCCGCCGCTGATGGTCGACCTGCACGCTGACCGGCTCGCCGATCAGGGCGTCGAGCAGCACAGTGGTCGATCCGTCCGCGCACACGAGCATCCTCGTTTGGGGTGGAGCCAAGGAGAATTGTTTCAGCCGATCTGTCATGTCATGACCGTCCCGGGCTGCGGCGGACCGGCGCATTCGGACTCCTGACGGGTGGTCTCATTTCTGGATGCTTGCTCGGGGCGAGTTCCGGAAGTGATGGGTCAATCAGCGTTCGATTGCACAACCTTGTGCAGTTGGACACCGGCAGAAGGGCCACCCGGATACCCGGTCTCACCGCTGTTCGAGCTTCCTGACGAACTCCTCCAGATGGGTCGTGCACACTCTCATGGCCCGTGCGGCGATTTCGGCGCAGTGCTCGGGGACACTGTTCGCCACTATCGTGTGGTTCGTACCGACCACCATGGTCAGGCGCAGCCACTGAACCAGCATGCGGCCCGCCTCGGTGTGCCGCACGGACGGGTCGCGGGCCAGAAGCGCCAGGTCGTGCAGCAGTCCCGGGTCAGGCACCTGGCCGTTACCCGGCGAGCCGGCCGTCAGCCGCCGTGCAACGGGTTCCCCGGAACCGTGCTGACGAATGGTGCGGCGCCGCACGTCCTGGGCGGTCGACGGCGAGATGTTCGCCGCTCGTGCGATCTGGCGCAACGAGGCGTGCGGGTTCTCTTTGAGGAATTCCTCGGCGATCCTCCGGTTCTCCTTGGGGTTCACCGGCCTCGCCCGTCCGTCCACCCCGATCCGGGACTGCATGGACCTGCATGGTGGAAGCTGCTGCCGAATCCTGGCGACCGTCTGTTGCGCCAGTCCGGTGAATTTTGACAGAGCCCGGTCCGACATCGCCGGAAAGGTCCTGATGATTCTCTCCGCGGCGGCCCTGCGGTCCTCGCGGGTGAGGGGAAGCCCGTGCTTCGTGTTCGACTGCACGGCGAACAGAAACGCTTCGCCTTCACTTCCGGAGAAGTAGCGGGCCCGGATGGTGGTGTCACCGCGCTCGGCCCTGGCCCGCAGACGATGCATGCCGTCGATCACGCGCATGGATCCCTTGTGCACGATGATCGGTTGGAGTTCGTCGTCCAGTTCTGCAATGGCTCGCACATGTTTCGTGTTCTCGCCGTCGAGGCGAGGCGAGTCCGCGGGCAGCAGGGAGTCGATGGGCAGCAGCACACATTGGTCACTGATGTACCGCTGGAGTGGAAGGAAGTGATCGGCTAGGTCCTCATGCGATGGGTCAGGAACGGTCGACATGATCCCCCAGAGGGTGGTGTGGTCTCATTCTCTGCTCGCACCATCCCGGCGCCGGTCGCAGAAAAGGCGATTCGTTTTCCCGCGCTTCTGCCCGACCCGTTCTCCGACACCAACCTTTGCGAGCTCGCACACGATGTGCAAGTGGTTGCCTGGTTGTCCGCACAGCAGGCAACCCGCAGGCCATGACTACCACTTCCCGGGTCCGCCTCACGGGCGGCGGAAATCGCCGTTCCTGTTCTACTCTCCTATGGGGGGGAGGCATGCGGTGGCGGCACCTGGCGGCTCCCCCTCATCGCCGCACCGTGCGATCCGAACCGCCGTCCGTTGCGCGACGGCCACGCCTTCGCGGTGGCCGAGCCCGTTCTTCCGTACCGGCCATCGAACAAGAAGGGACGAACCATGCCCCAAGTCCTCACTCGGACCACCGTCGGCGTCGTCGGCGCGGGGCCCGCGGGCCTCATGCTCTCGCACCTGCTGGCCCGCGCGGGGATCGACTCGGTGGTGGTCGACCACCGTACCCGGGCCGAGATCGAGGCCACGAACCGCGCGGGCATCCTGGAGGCCGACAGCGTGCGCCTGCTGACCGGCGCCGGGGTGTCCGATCGGGTACGCCGCGACGGTCATCCCCACGCCGGCATCGAGCTGCGCTTCGGCGGTGAGAGCCACCGCGTGGACTTCCAGGGACTGGTAGGGGAGAGCGTGTGCCTCTATCCCCAGACGGACGTGTTCGCCGACCTCGCGGACGCCCGCGAGCGGGACGGCGGGCGCGTTCACTTCGGCGTCTCGGGGACGCGGGTGGTGGACCTGGCCTCCACGAAGCCGGGGATCTTGTTCACCGATGCCGACGGTGTGGTGTGGGAGGTGCGCTGCGACATCCTGGTGGGTGCGGACGGGGCGCACGGCGTGTGCCGGTCCGCGGTGCCTGAGGCGGCGCGCAGGCACTTTTTCCGCACCTACCCGTTCGCCTGGTTCGGTGTGCTCGTCGAAGCGCCGCGCAGTGCGGCCGAACTCGTCTACACCCATTCCGAGCGGGGGTTCGCGCTCATCAGCCAGCGCACCGAGTCGTTGCAGCGCATGTACTTCCAGTGCGACCCGGACGAGGACGCGGCGGCCTGGTCCGACGACCGGATCTGGGCGGAGCTTCAGGCACGGGTGAGCGGCGCGGATGGATTCAGCCTTCATGAGGGGCCGGTGACCGACCGCTCCGTCCTGCGATTCCGCAGCTTCGTGTGCGAGCCGATGCGCTACGGCGCCATGCTGCTGGCCGGGGACGCTGCGCACACTGTTCCGCCCACGGGCGCCAAGGGTCTCAATCTTGCCCTGGCCGATGCTCGGGTGCTCGCCGAAGTGGTGGAAACCGCCCTCGGCAAGCGGGACTTCGGAGTCCTCGACGAGTACGGACCCAGAGCGCTGCGGCGCGTCTGGCGGGCCCAGCACTTCTCGTACTGGATGACGACGATGCTGCACCGCCTGCCCGGCTCCACGGACTTCGACGTGCGCCGCCAGCTCGGCGAATTGGCGGCGGTGGTCGGCTCCAGCGCGGGATCCGCCTATCTCGCTGAGGGCTACACCGGCTGGCCCGAGCCGCGGCGTCCGCTACAGGAACCCGTGTCATGGCCAGAGATTTACGGTCGGTGAAGCGGCTCCGTTCGAAGCCGGAATAAGTGCAGACTTGAATTAACGAGGATCCGATTTGTCTGGTTGTAGGCCATGGGTGATCGGAGGATCATTCCTAGGGCGCGCGATCTGACCTGGGTGGCCGCTGAGCCGGATGACCGACCGGCGAGACACAGCGAATCCGGGCCATTGCGCGGGTGTGAACACGCTGAGTCCTGGCGGTCTGCGTGCGCCCAGGAACGTGACCGGGGCGCCGCTCATGATGGACAGAGGGGAATCGTGTCGGACGTGACAGGTGCCACGGCGGGTACTGGTCGGCTATTGCAACGGCTCCGAAAGGAAGCCGGTCTGTCCTTGCTGAGACTGGCCGAACTGACGCATTACAACAAGGGCCACCTGTCCAAGGTCGAAAATGGCAGAAAGCCGATGAGCATACAACTGGCCCAGGTGTGCGATCAGGTCCTGGACACCCGGGGCGCACTGACCGAGCACGCGTGTGCCACGGCGGCCAGGAGCCGGGACGACAGATTGCCCCTGGCCCAACTCCCCGCCGCCCCGCGCCGCCTGCACGGCCGTACCCGCGCGATGGCGCGCCTGGAGCGGTTGCTGCTGGGGCGGTCCGGCGCCCCGGGCGGGGTGCCCGTGGTGTGCGTCGACGGCATGCCGGGGGCTGGCAAGACGGCCCTTGCCCTGCGGTGTGCCCACGCCGTTGCGCACCGGTTCCCTGATGGGACCCTGTTCGCCAATCTGTGCGGTGACGAACGCCCGTTGGAACCGGGGGACGTCCTGGGAAGTTTCCTGCGGGCACTGGGTGTCCACTCGGACCGTATACCCGACGACCAGCAGGAGCGGGCTGCGATGTACCGCTCCCTGTTGTCGGGTCGGTCGGTCCTAGTCGTGCTGGACAACGCCATGGCCTCGGCACAGGTCCGGCCGCTGTTACCCGGATCCGATGGCTGCGCGGTGGTGGTGACCAGCCGCCAGCAACTGAGCGGACTGCTGGTCTCGCCCGCGCAGGCGACGCGCCTTACGCTCAGCCCGCTGGCGACCCCGGACGCAGTGGACCTGCTCCGGTCCGTGATCGGCGATCAGCGGGCCGACGCGGAGCCCACGGCACTGGCCGGTGTGGCTATGCGGTGCGGCTCCGTGCCGCTTGCCCTGCGCATCGCGGCCGTGTGGTTGGCCGCTCACCCCCGCCTGAGCATCGCCGACTTCAATCGCTACCTCAAGGTGGACACCGGCCGCCTCGCCCTGCTGTGTGCCGGTGACGACGAAATGCAGGCCATTCAGGGGACGTTGCCGGAGCAGCGCGGGCGGGCCGAATCGAGGCGGTCCAGCTGTTCCGGCTGCCGGGACTGTGCCAGCGCCAATGGCGGTGGGCCCGAGCCTCTGGCGGAGGCGCGATGAAGTGCCACGGGGCGTGNCCTCTGGCGGAGGCGCGATGAAGTGCCACGGGGCGTGACCGTGCCCTTGCCGGAGACCTCACTCCGTGCAGGTCACGCCGCATGTTGATATTCATGCAGATGCCGCCGAGGCGATCGCGCCGACGTATGTCGAGGGGGCTAACGTGCCCGGGTCGTCGATCGGCGGGGGCAAGGGTGTAGCGGTCTGGCGTTGGCGATGCCCTGGTGTGGTCGGTGCCTGTTGTAGAACTGCTCGAACTCGCGCAGGGTGTGGAGGAGGTGTCGCTGGTTCCAGATCAACGTCTGGTCCAGGAGCTCGCGGGGACAGGTCTGTATCCACCTTTCCATGATCGAGTTCATCCTTGGCAGCTGGATGCCGCTGAGGACGACTTTGATCCCGGCGTCCTTGAGGACGGCATCGAAGAGGTCGGGGAAACTTCCCGTCGCTTGCGTTACCCCCCAGGTGGGTGCGCGGTCGTCCTGGGCGTTTGGGGCGGCAGGAGGCGGCATGGCGGTGTGCGACGAGGTTCCGGTGCCAACGCAGCACCGTGTCGGGGCGTACGAGCAGCCGTAACTGTCGCAGGACGTGCAGTGGCAGCCGGTGCAACAGCGCCGCCAGGTACGCTCGATCGCTGGGCGTGAACCGGATCTTGTCCTTGCCTAGTTGGCGTTCCAGCACGGTGATCTGGTGGCGCAGGGCCGCGTCCTTGTCCCGGTCGGTCATTGGCAGCAGGCGAAGCATCGCGAACGCGTTTACCACGCCGAGGTAAGCCAGTCGCAGCAGCACGGTCGATCATCTTGCCGCGGTGAGCACCAGCCTCGCGAGAGCGCCTGTTTCGGTGACCTCGCCGGTCGACCTCCGGCGCGCCGCGCACACCCCCTCCCACCAGGGCGGACGACATTTTCGGCACGCGCACGGCCCGGCCTGGTCCGGCACTCGCTGTAGTCCCACCTGCGTGTAACGAGACGCCGATGCCAGCGGAGCAACGTCCCTGGTGTGACAGGTAACCGAGCAATTCAGCTCCGTGGTTCCGTCGAGTGACCGTGTCATGCAACACAGTCTACTGACATTGTCAGGTGACAATGTCGTAGGTACGTTGATTGCAAGCGACAGCCGGTGCGGCATGGAAGGCAAACTCATGACCAAGACGTCCCCGCGTGGAATCGAGCCGATCCCTCAGCGTCCGGCCCTCCCGCTGGTCGGCCACGCGTTCAGCGTCCCCAGCGGTGCCGACGGCCTGCTCCATGTGATGAAAGAGGCCAAGGAGCTGGGGCCGCTCTTCAGGCTCCGGATCTTCGGCAACGACATCAACTTCATCTCCGGCCTGGACCTCGTCACCGAACTCGCCGACGAGACCCGCTTCCGCAAGAACGTCCACCCGGACCTCGTCGTCCTCCGGGCGATCGGCGGAGACGGGCTGTTCACGGCCTTCAACGACGAGCCGAACTGGCGGAAGGCGCACGACATCCTCATGCCGGCGTTCTCGCTCGGTGCGATGCGCGGGTACCACGCGACGATGCTCAAGGTCGCCCGGGAGCTGATAGGGAAGTGGGACCGGGCGGCAGGCACGGAGCCCGTGGACGTCGCCGCCGACATGACACGGCTCACCTTCGACACGATCGGCCTGTGCGGCTTCGGCTTCGACTTCGAGTCGTTCGGCCGCGAAGAGGCGCACCCCTTCGTCACCTCGCTGTCCCGGGCGCTCGGCTTCGCCCAGGAGAAGGGGGAGTCGATCCCCGGTACGGAGATCTTCAAGTGGCGGCAGGCCGAACAGTTCCGCGGCGACGTGACCCTGATGCAGGGCCTGGTCGACGACGTGATCCGGCAGCGCAGGGCTTCCGGCGACCAGAGCACCGACGACCT
The DNA here is from genome assembly GCF_003721215.1 of Streptomyces botrytidirepellens. NCBI lineage: Bacteria > Bacillati > Actinomycetota > Actinomycetes > Kitasatosporales > Streptomycetaceae > Streptomyces > Streptomyces botrytidirepellens. The sequence continues at coordinate 29,102 of NZ_RIBZ01000098.1, read as the reverse complement.
GCTCGGGCGGATGCTGCACACCCGCGACGCCGTGACGGGCGAACCGCTTGACGACGTGAACATCCGTCACCAGGCGATCACGTTCCTCATCGCCGGGCACGAGACCACCAGCGGGGCGCTGTCCTTCGCTCTGTACTACCTGACCAAGCACCCCGAGGTCCTGGCCCGTGCCCAGGCGGAGGTCGACGCGCTGTGGGGCGACACGGACGCGCCCGAACCGGACTACGCGGACATCGGGAAGCTGACGTACATCCGCCAGGTGCTCAACGAGGGCCTGCGGCTGTGGCCCACGGCGCCCGTCTACGCGGTGGAGCCGCTGGAGGACACGGTCATCGGCGGAAAGTACGCCGTGCGCAAGGGCGAGTCGCTGCTGGTGCTCATTCCGCAGCTGCACCGGGACCCGGCCTGGGGCGAGAACGTCGAGCTGTTCGACCCCGACCGGTTCCTGCCCGAGCGGGAGGACGCACGCCCCGTCCACTTGTTCAAGCCGTTCGGCAACGGCGAACGCGCCTGCATCGGCCGCCAGTTCGCGCTGCACGAGGCGACCCTGGTCCTCGCGCTGTTGATCCACCGCTACCGGCTGATCGACCACACCAACTACCAACTGAAGATCAAGCAGTCGCTCACCCTCAAGCCCGATGAGTTCACACTGGACCTGGCCCGGCGGACCGCCGCGGAGCGTCGCCGTCCCGCCGCCGTGAGCGGCGTACCCGCGGCCCTGGAGCGGCCCGCGGCCCGGCGCGTCACCGGCACCGCACTGACCCTCCTGCACGGCTCCAACCTGGGGACCTGCGCGGGCATCGCCCGGGATCTGGCCGAGGACGGCGGCGAACGCGGATTCACCGGGACCGTCACGCCCCTCAACGAAGCGGTGGGCAAGCTGACGCCCGACGCCGGACCCGTGGTGATCGTGGCCGCCTCCTACAACGGCAGGCCGACCGACGACGCGGGGGAGTTCGTCGCCTGGCTGGAGGGACTTGAGCCCGGCTCGCTCGACGGAGTCCAGTACGCCGTACTCGGCGTCGGAGACCGCAACTGGGCCGCCACCTACCAGCGCGTCCCCACCCTCATCGACGAGAAGCTCACCGCCGCGGGCGCCGTACGCCTTCTGGAGCGCGGTGCCGCCGACGCCTCCGGGGACTTCGGCGGCACCGTCGACCGGTGGACCGGTGACCTGTGGACCGCCCTCCTCGACCGGTACGGAGCCGAGGTGGAGGCGGCCGCGGTGGAGACGGAGACCGACCAGGACGCGGGGCTGTACGAGCTGCAGGACACGACCGACTCGGTCATCGGCGAGCTCGCGGCACGCCACGGCGTCCAGCCGATGGAGGTGCTCGACGCGTACGAACTGGTCGACATGGACCACCCGCTCGGCCGCTCCAAGCGCTTCGTGCGGCTGCGGCTGCCCGACGGCGTCACCTACCGGACCGGCGACCACCTGGCGGTACTCCCGCGCAATCCCGACGCCCTGGTCCAGCGGGTCGCCGACCGGTTCGGCCTGGACCTGGACCGCACCGTCCGGCTGCGCGCCCGCCGCCGGAGCCGGGGCGCGCTGCCCGTCGACCGCCCGCTGACCCTGCGCCGGCTGCTGACCGACTTCGTCGAACTGCAGGACGCGGCGACCCAGGAGCAGGTCGCGGTGCTCGCCGAGCACACGGCCTGCCCGCCGGAGAAGCGCCCCCTGGCCGAGCTGGCGGCGGCGGATGCAGAGGCCTTCCGTGAGCAGGTGACGGTCGCCGGGCGGAGCGTCCTGGACCTGCTGGAGCGCTACCACGCCTGCGAGTTGCCGTTCGAGCGCTTCCTCGAACTGCTCCCCGTGCTGCGCCCGCGTCACTACTCGATCTCCTCCTCCGCGCAGGCGTCTCCGGGCGAGGTGGACCTGATGATCTCGCTGCTGGCAGCACCCCACCGCGGGGGCGAAGGGACCTTCCAGGGCATCGCCTCGCACTACATCCAGACCGTTCGGGCCGGGGACACCGTCCAGGCCAGGGTGCTTCCGTGCAGCGAGTCGTTCCGGCTGCCCCAGGACCCGTCCGTCCCCGTCATCCTGATCAGCGCGGGCACCGGCCTGGCCCCCTTCCGCGGAGCCGTCCTCGACCGCAAGCACTCGGGAGCGACCGGGACGCTGCTGTGCTACTTCGGCTGCGACCACCCCGACGTCGACTACCTCCACCGCGAGGAATTCGCGGCGGCCGAGGCGGCCGGAGCCGTCAGCATGCGCCCCACCTTCGCCCGCGAGCCCGAGGCCGGCGCCCGCTTCGTCCAGGACCGCATCGCAAAGGAGAGCGACGAGGTCTGGGCCGCGCTGGAGGCCGGCGGACGCGTCTACATCTGCGGCGACGGTCGCCGCATGGCCCCCGCCGTGCGCGAGGCGTTCATGGCCGTCTACCGCAAGTACACGGGCGCGGACGACGAGGAGGCCACCACCTGGCTCGCCGCCCTGATCGAGTCCGGCATCTACGTCGAGGACGTCTGGGCCGGCTGAACACACCGGATCCCCGCCACGGGGCACGGGCGTCCGCAGCGCCCGTGCCCCGTCCCCCCGCTCCGAACGCCACCCGCTCTCCCTACACGTGAGGTTCCCATGCTTGTCGCACGCTCGGCGGTCCGCCGAGGATCCGCGCTCTTCCCCTACTCGTTGCACCGGAGCGTCCGGTGAACGCGCGCGGCGGCACCGTTCTCACCTTCGGTGTCGCGGTGGCGCTCATCGCCGGCGTGACGCTCGGCAACGGCGGCGCGAATGTGATGCCCGTCTTCGTCGACGACTTCGCCTCGCGCTTCGCCATGTCGAACTCCGGCGCCGGACTCGTCGCCGCGACCCAGCTGCTGGCGACCGCCGTCGTGACCCTGCTGCTGGCCAAGCGCGCCGCGCGGCCGGGCCGTGTGCGGCTGACCCGCCTCGGCCTCGCCTCCGCGGGAGTCGGCTTCCTGGCCGCGGCGGCAGCGCCCGACGCGGCCACCCTGATCCTGGCGAACCTGGTCCTGGGAGCAGGACTCGGTGCGGTCTACGCCGCGGCCACGGCGGCGCTCGCCGCCACCGACGACGCGGACAAGGCGTCCGCGGTCACCATCTCGGGGACGGTCGCGGTGACGGCGCTGCTGATCATGGCGGTGCCCGCAGCCAACCACAATGTGGGGGAGGGCACCGGGTTCGTACTCATGGCGTTGTGCTGCATGGCTGCCTGGCCTCTCGTGCTCCGGCTTCCGGACGGCCCTCCAGCCTCCGATGGCGCCTCCGACGGCGTGGAGGGCAAAGGCGTCGCGGCCCGCCCTTCGGTGATCCTGCTGGCCGGAACCGCGCTCTTGTGGGCAGTCACCCAGGGGGCATGGTCGTACGCATCGGTGCTGGGACGTCAGCACACCGCCATGTCGGACTCGGTCGTGTCGGCGGTCCTCGCGGTCTCGAGCGTCGTGGCACTCGTCGGCGCGGTCGTCGGCCCCGCAGCCGCACGCCGCTTCGGGCGCATGCGGTCGATGGCTGCGTTCGTCACAGCACAGGCCCTCGCGATGGCCGTCCTGATATCCACCCACGAAGCCGTGTTCTTCATCGCCGCAGCCGTGGTCTGGCAGGCCTGCCAACTGGCCGTCCTGGTACAGATGCTGGCTGCCGCCGCGCTCATCGACCCGACAGGACGCCTGGTCGCGTCCCTCAGTGGCGCGGGCGCGCTGGGCACCGGCGTCGGGCCACTGGCCGTCGGCGCCATCCTGGACGCAGCGGGAGCCGGCGTACTCAGCATCTTTCTGGCCCTCGGCACTTTCCTCGCCTCTCTGCCTCTGCTCAGTATGACGGTGGCAGGTGAAGGCGCCTCCGCCGAGCGGCACTCGGCTCCGTCGCCCGCTGCCGACGCGGGTTGAGAGGCGTGCTCGGCCAGGCAGCGCTCGTCGCCTGCGCACCAAGGACACCTACCTCGCCGCCCGCCAACGACGCCTGGTCGGATGCCGTGGCCGTCGGCGGGCGCTGGTCACCACCCGGCCCTTCGGGGGCCCTGCGATGCTGAACTCGCCTCCGATCCCGGATCCCCGCGCTGGTGTCCCGGTGCGGGTGGTGGCCCGCCAGCCTGGTCAGGCCGTAGGTACGGTCACGAGGTCCAGTCGGCCACCCGCCAGGGCCACGACGGCGGAGACCAGGGTTTGGAGGGCGGTGTGTTCGGCCGCGTCGTCGGGCAGTGACAGGTGCTGCAAGGTCAGTCCGTCGCCTCGACCTGGGCGACCAGGTCCTCGGTGAGCTGCTCCATGACGGCGCGGTAGAGCTCCTCCTTCGTGCCGAACGTGTAGTGCACGGTGGCCTGTGCGACGCCCAGCTCGGCAGCGATGGCGCGCGTGCTTCCGGCTGCGACGCCCTCCCTGGTCATGAGGTCGATGGCCGCTTTGACCAGTTGGGGGCGGCGTTCGGCCGCGGTGGGCGCGGGCGGCGACCGGCTGGCGCCGGTGCCGCGCCCGGTGCAGGCTTGCCCGTCCCGCAGTGTCCTCGCGGCGGCTTACGGCGCGTAACCGAACGGGGCCGTGGCGTCCCACACACTCTGCCGCGTCGTCTCGGGGTTCGCTGTCCGACGGCGGACCCCGTCTACTGTTGGTGCGACGAGCAATGCCCTGGTGACAAGGAATGCCCATGCCCCGCCACCCCTTTCCGGACAACCCTCCGGGCACCAGTCGCAGTACCTCGGCCACCATCCCGCCGAACATCCTCCGCTACCTCGCGCTCGTCGCGGATGGGTACGGCGTCGACCTCGACTCGGAGCTGAGCCGCGTCGGACTGGACGAGACGGTGATGCGCTCCGCCGGGCTGCGCGTCTCCTACCGGCAGGGCAGCGCCGTCATCCGCCGTGCTGTGGAGCTCACGGGTGACGCGCACCTGGGCCTGCGGGTGGGTGCGGCCCAGCACCTGACCGCTTGGGGGTTGCTCGGCTTCGCGCAGTTGGCCGCCGAGACCCTGCGGGACGCTGTCGAGACAGGTGTGCGCTTCCAGAACCTGTCCGGGGCCATGGTGGTCTGGTCGGCCGACGAGGAGGAGACCGGCTATGTGCTGCGCGCCGACTTGCCCGACCCCGCGCTCGATCCGACGGTCGCGGTCTTCCTCGCCGAGGAGGCGTTCGCCAGCGTCGTCACGCTGACACGCCTGAGTGCCGGCGTCGAATTCGCACCGCAGAGCGTCGAGTTCGCCTTCCCCGCGCCGCCCGACATGCATCCGTTCACCGAGCTGTTCCGCTGCGCGGTGAGGTTCGCCGCGGACGAGAACCGCATGGTGTTCCCGATGGTGTGGGCCCGGCGCCCGATGCCGGGCCGGGATCCCGTCACGTACGCCGCCACTGTTGAGGTGCTGGAGCAGGCGATGGCGTCGCGCCGCGACCAGCAGGACCTCCTGGAGGTGCTGGAGATCTCGATCGCGCAGAGCTTGCCCGACGTGCCCTCGGTCGTCGAGCAGGCCCGCCGTCACGCCTCCAGCGAGCGCACGCTGCGCCGTCGTCTGGCCGAGTGCGGTACGACGTACGAGGCCGTCGTCGACGGAGTGAGGCGCGAGCGGGTCGAACAGCTGCTGTACCGAAGCGAGGCGACGATGCGTGACATCGCCCGGCAGGCGGGTTTCTCCGACGTACGGGCGCTCCGACGGGCGGTGCGTCGCTGGCACGGCGTGGCGCCCCGCCAGCTGCGTGCGCGGGCGGGGCGCGTCGGCAGTTGAACGCCGTCAGCGTGTGCGGATCCAGACTGTCTTCTCCCTGGTCCACTGCTCGAAGGCGTTCGTCGACTTCTCCGCGCCGCCGAAGCCGGACCGCTTCCAGCCGCCGAAGGGGGTGGTGATGTCGCCCTCGCTGTAGGCGTTGACCGAGACCACGCCCGCCTGGATGCGGCGGGCCAGGTGGAAGGCCGCGTCGAGGTCACGGGTCCAGACGGAGGCGGCGAGACCGTACTCGGAGGCGTTCGCCAGCCCCACGGCCTCGTCCTCGGAGGTGAAGGTCTGGATGGTGACGACCGGGCCGAACAGCTCCTGCGTCAGGACCTTGCTGTTCTCGGGGGCTCCGGTGACGACGGTCGGCGGGCAGTAGGCGCCCTGCGGATGCAGGCCCCTGGGCAGCCCGCCCGTGTGGATCCCGGCACCGGCGGCTCGGGCCTCCTCCACCGCCGCCGCGACCCGGTCCCTGGCCACGCGGCTGATCAGCGGGCCGATCTGCGTCTCCGGCTTGGCCGGGTCCCCGATGACCAGCGCCTTCGCCGCCGCCGTGAACCGGGCGAGGACCTCGTCGGCGATGTCTTGGTGGACCAGGATCCGGGAGCCGGCCGTGCAGTTCTGGCCCATGGTCAGGAACGCGGCCTCGATCATGTTCTCGTCAGTTCGTCGCCGTACGAGAGCGCGTCCGGCATCAGCACCTGGGGACTCTTGCCCCCCATCTCCAGGGAGACCCGCTTGAAGTTGGTCTCCGCCGCATCGGCGAGGATGCCGCGTCCGGTGGTGGGTGATCCGGTGAACGACAGCGCGCGGACAAAGGCGTCGCGGGCGAGGGCCGCTCCGGTGACGGAACCGTGGCCGGGCAGCACCGTCAGCACGTGGTCCGGGAGGCCCGCCTCCGCCGCCAGGCCAGCGAGGTGAAGGGTGGAGCGCGGGGTCGCCTCGGCCGGCTTGAGCAGCAGGCTGTTGCCCACGGCGAGCGCCGGGCCGACCTTCCAGGCGGCCATGGCCAGGGGGTAGTTCCAGGGCAGGATCGCCGCGGCAACGCCGACGGGTTCGCGGCTGACCAGCCCCAGGCTGTCGTGTCCGGTGGAGGCGACGCGCCCGAAGACCTTGTCGGCCGCCTCGGCGAACCAGCGGATCGACTCGATCGCCCCGGGTACGTCGCCGGTACGGCACTCGGTGATCGGCTTGCCCGCGTCCTCGCTGTCCAGCCGGGCCAGGAGTTCGGCGTCGCGCTCCATGAGGTCAGCGAGGCGGAGCAGTACCGTCGCGCGCTCGCGCGGGGGCCGCCCGGACCAGACGCCGCTCTCGAAGACGACGTGTGCCCGCTCGGCCGCCCTTGCGACCTCGTGCGCGCCGACGGCGGTGACCGTCGTGATCAGCTCGCCTGACGCGGGGTTGACGATGTCGAGCTCGTCCTTCGGGTCCGTCCCCGTCATGATTCCTCCACCAGTTCCCACTGGCCGCCGACCTGATGGGCCAGTCCCCTGCGCCGCAGGTCCTCCAGATAGCGGGCCATGCCCCGCTCACCACGCTTCCGGAACAGCGGGAAGAGCCTGGGCAGCAGGTTCGGCGCCAGCATCGCGAACCGGACCAGTCGCGACTCGCCCGGTCGGACATACGCCTCCAGCCGGGGCCTGTCCAGCAGGCTGACGACGGCGCGGACGACGTCGGCCGGCTGCTGCGGCTGGTCCTGGAACTGCATGGAGTTTCCGCCGTCCACGGCCTCCTGTTGGAGCATCCGGGTGTCGGTCGCCGACGGCAGCACCGAACCGGCCTTGATCCCCTTGCCCCTGAGATCCAGCCCGATGGCGAGCATGGCACCGCGCAGTCCGAACTTCGACGCGGTGTAGATGGGGGTCTCGCCCAGCGGGAAGATCCCGCCGAGGGACACCGCGGTGATCACGCGCGGATCTCCGGAGGCTCGCAGCAGTGGAATGGCGAGGCGGGTGGCGACCAGCGGGGAGAGCAGATTGAGGTCGATCTCCCGCTCGATGCTCTCGACGCTGCGGACGTCGAAGCGTTCGGCGCTGGTCATTCCGACGTTGTTGACCAGGACGTCGATACGGCCGTGGGTCGCGGCGATGGAATCCAGCACCCGTTCCACTGCGGCGCGGTCCAGCAGGTCGCAGCTCAGGTAGATATGACCGGTTCCGGGGAGTTCGGAGGCGGTGCGCTCGGCGCGCACCTCGTCGATGTCGACCACGACGAGCCGGGCACCGCCGCCGGCGAACCTGCGGCACATCGCGCTTCCGATGCCGCCCGCGCCGCCGGTCACCACGATGACCTTGTCGCGGAAGTCGTACGTCACGACGCCACCGCCTCGCGCCGCACGGACGTCACCCGCGGCGGACGGCCCTCCGCACGCCAGCCCATTTCGGCGGCGACCTTGGCGAGGTACTTCACGATGGCCTCGCTGTGGACGTATCCGGTGTGGCGCGGCGAGTCGACGAACCTCAGCCCGCCGGTCAGGTCGGGCCGGTCGCTGCGGATCATGCGGGCGAACCGCTCGGCCGTCGGGAGCCCGCCCCGGGTGTCCTGGACGAAGGAGGCAATCAACTGGGCCTGGCTGTCGAAGAGTTTGTAGGCCCCGGAGTTCGTCTCCACGAAACCTACGCCGAACAGGCCCTCGTGTTCGCGGGAGAACGACGACAGGTAGAGGTCGGGGTGCTGTTCGTCGCCGAAGTACTTCTGGGCAGTGGGCACCTTGTGCACGTATCCGGTTGCCAGGAGGACCAGGTCGAATTCGTCGTTGCTGCCGTCGGTGAAGTGGACCGTCCTGCCCTCGGTACGGGAGATGCCGGGCCTGGCCGTGATGTCGCCGTGCTGGAGGTGGTGCAGCAGCATCGAGTTGATCGCGGGGTGGGTCTCGAACAGCTTGTGGTCGGGCTTCTGGAGGCCGAGCCTGCGCGGGTCACCGTTGATGATGCGCAGCAGGGTGCCGAAGAGCTTCTGCTGGAGCCACATCGGCAGGTGCGGTCCGCCCGCCGCGATGGCATCCACCGGGCGTCCGAACAGGTGCTTGGGGATGAACCAGTAGCCGCGCCGCATGCTGATCGCCGCGCGGTCGGCGGCACGGGCCGCGTCGCAGGCAATGTCGAGACCGGAGTTCCCGGCACCGACCACGAGCACCCGCTTGCCGCGCAGTTCGTCACTGCTTCGGTAGCTGACGGTGTGGCGCACCTCACCGGTGAACTCACCTGGCAGATCCGGGACGTTGGGGTTCCACTGCGAGCCAGTGCACACCACGACCTGCTGATGCATGCTCTCCCGCCCGTCGGTCCGGGTCACCGTCCAGGTGCCGTCCGCGTTCTTCTCGACGTCGCGGACCTCGGTGCCGAACTCGATCCGCTCCCTCAGCCCGTACGCCTCGGCGAACGACGTCAGGTAGGACAGGATCTGCCGGTGCGGCGGATAGTCCGCGAAGTGGTCCGGCATGGGGTAGCCGCCGAAGCCGGAGAGGGTCTTGCTGGAGATGAAGTGTGCAGACTCGTACATCGGGCTGCCGGGATTGTCGATGTCCCACAGCCCGCCCGGCCCGGTGTGCCGCTCGATGTGCGTGTACGGCAGGTCCCGCTCCGTCAGCGCCCTCGCGACGGCCAGACCGGCGGGGCCTGCTCCGATGACACAGGTGTCGTATGCGTCGTACCGGTTCTCGCTCACCAGCCCGCCTCCTTTCCTTTACCTGACGTCTCGCAGGTGGTTGCCGGAAACCTATGCACCAGGCGCTCGGCGGGAACTGACCCGTGCGGCCACGGAGGGGACCCCAGCGGCCAACGGGCGGCCGTCCCGGTCCAGCGGATCGACTTGATCGACCGACTTGCTCAAAAGACTGGGTCGGTATGATGTGCCTATGGCTCACGTTTCCGCGGCGGAGCGCCGCCCCCAGCTGATCAAAGCGGCCATCGACCTCATGACCAGGGAGGGCGTCGCCGCCGGAAGCACCCGTGCCATCGCCGCCGAGCTCGGCGTGGCACAGGCGACGGTGCACTACACCTTCGGCACCAAAGAAGACCTGTACCGGGCCGTCATGGAACAGCTCACCCAGGAGCTGATCGCCCAGGTCGAGCACGGGGCGCCCACGGACGCCGGTTTCGAGGAGACGGTCGTCGCCCTGGCCGCCGCACTGTGGCGCACCGTGCGTGAGCGGCCGACCAGCTATCAGCTGCTCACCGAGCTGTCCATGTTCGCGCTCCGCGCGCCCAGCCTTCAGGCGGCTCTCCAGAGCCACTACCGCGAGGTGACGGCCGTGACGACCAAGCTGATCACCGAGGCCGCTGAACGCGCCGACCATGAGCTCGTCCAGCCGGCCAAGACCATCGCCCGGTTCTTCCTCGCCGGGTTCGACGGACTCACCTTGCAGCACCTCTCGCTGCCCGACCAGGAGGCCGAGCAGGCCGGATTGCAAGCCCTGGTCTCGACGGTCGTGGCCATGGCGAGTGGCCGGCTGGACCTGGTGTCGATGCCGTGACCTGACGCCGACACGCCACCGGTGACGCCGAGACCGCCGCCGTGATCTCGATGGTCAGCCTCGACACCCGGATCGGCTCGTACGGCGCCGCCGAGTGTGGTGCACCCCGCGTCCGGGGGCACGCTCGGCTCTTGGCCTTCCGCCCGCACAGTCACCCACGCGCAACTCGGATGACGATATCTGCGCCGTAGACGTCCAGGTATTTCGATAGTTCGTCGAGGGCTTGCTCGACTGCTACGGGTCGACGCGGCACCCAGTTCAGCGTGGCCTGATGCGAGGCGTGCTACTCGCATCTCTCGTAATATTGGGGCCCGCGGGGGGGCGATCGCTCCGAAATCCGAGAGGGAAGCATCGCTTCTGGAGGAAGCGGACACTTTCGCATGCTCTCAATGTGAGCGAGGTAGGTCGTTTTCTGATGATTCTGGTAAGAGACTTGCCAACCCTTGCTCGCCAAGTCTCTCGAGCTGAGGTCGAATAGTGAAATCCCTCGTCGGAGGGGACTCCGGCGGGGGATTTCGCCCCGGCAATGACGCAGCCGTCATCCCGACCCCGCCGCAAAGCCCCCGCAGCCTCGGCCTACGAGCGCCGGACGACGCCCCGAAGGTCACCCTTCTGTCTGCTGCCCCGGTCAGGCGCCACCAGGTACTTGGGGGACAGCTCAACGAGTACCACAACCTGCCACCCCGGATGCCTCACCATCCACAGGAGACGCCCAGCTCAGCAGCATGATCGGAATATTGACACCCCTCAGGCCTCCCTCCCGTGTGACGAGGGATATCGAGTGGGCGGGTCCACGCGCCCTGCACGAAGCGGTACGATCGCGGCCTACTGATCATCCATGCGGCGGCCAAAGTGTTTTCGGCCGCTTGAGGACGCCCAACCGCCGTCGCCGGAGCAAGAGGAGTTACGGTGGTCGCGCGCAGTGGTCCGCAGTCCGAACCGGCCACGGAACTGGCCGGTCGCGATTGGGAACGGTCTCTGCTGGTCGAGCGTGCACGCGGTGCGTCGCTCGGCGCGGGCCAGGCAGTCCTGTTGCGCGGCCCGGCGGGCATCGGCAAGACCAAGCTCCTCTCCGTCGCCCTCGACGAGCTCAGTCCCGTCGCCCGGACGGTGTTGACCGTCAAATGCCCGGAGAGTGGTTCGGCCGCCTACGAAACGGTGCGCGGCCTGTTCGAGCCGTTGCGCCTCACCGAGGACGGAGCCGAAAGCTCGCCACTGCTCAGCGGAAGCGCCCGGCTCGCTCTGCCCGCCCTGCTTCCCGACCGCACGGACGAGACCGGTCCCACCGACACGTACTCGGTCATGCACGGCCTGCACTGGCTCACCGCCGGGCTCAGCGCCGACGGCTTGGTGGTGCTGGCGATCGACGACGTCCAGTGGTGCGACGAGGCGTCCCTGCGCTGGCTGGGTTTCCTGCTGCGCCGCGCGGAGGACCTGCCGCTCTTGGTGCTGATGACCCAGCGCACCGGCCACGAGCGGTCCCGGCCCGAGGTGCTCGACGAGATCAGCGACCCCCTCAGCTGCCTGGTCGTCGACCTGCCGCCGCTGACCACCGAGGCCGTCGGCGAAATGCTGCACCGAGCCTTCGACCGTGAACTCGACTCGGCGTTCTCCGCCAAATGCGCTGAGATCACCGGTGGTAATCCGTTCCTGGTACAGCGGGTGGTCAGCCGCCTGCGCGGTGACGAGCTCTCGCCCGGTGCCGAGCAGACGGCTCTGCTCGACGAGCTCGGATGGGATGTCGTCGCGCGCTCCCTGCTGGACCGGCTCCCCAGGGACGTGTACGCGGTCGCCACGGCCATCGCGGTGCTGGGCGGTGAGACCATCGAGACGATCGCGGCATTGGCCGGGACACAGCCGGGCCCGGCGGGAGCGGCGGTGGAGGTCCTGCGCGCCAACGATCTGCTGCTCGGCGACGGCCTCGACTACGCGCACGATCTGATCCGGAGCGCGGTGCTCGACACCACGTCGGCGGACGAGCGGGTGGCACTGCGCGAGCGGGCCGCCAGGCTGCTCAACGACTCCGGCCGCCCGGCCGAGGAGGTCGCGGTCCAGCTGATGCTGCTGCCCGGCGACCCGGCGCCCTGGATGGTCGGAGTGCTGCTGACGGCCGCGGAGAGCGCGGAGCACCGGGGAGCGCCCGCCGCGGCCGCGCATTACCTCTCGCAGGCGCTGAAGCACGACCCGGACGACGTGACCTTGCTGGCCGCGCTGGCCAGGGTGCTCGGGCAGAGCGAGCCCACCAGGGCGCTGGAGTATCTGGAGCACGCGCTGGGCCTGGTACACGATCCGCGCACCCGAGCACCGCTCGTGGTGCAGTACGCCCTGACCTCGTTGGAAGTGCAGAACTCCCTGCAGGCCTTCGAGTTGGTGGACGAGGTGATCGACGCGATCGACGCCGAGGACGGTGCGGAAAACACCCCGGCGGACCGCGCGCTGCGCACGCTCGTCGAGTTCGCGTATCTGATTTCCGGCCTCGACGAGAAATCCACCGTGCACAGAGTGGGGCGGCGATTTCGCGACTACGTACCACCGCAGGGGGACACCGCAGAGGAGCGACAGCTGCTGGGCATGCTGTCCTCGCTCGGCACCTTCCAGGGCAGGCCCGCCACCGAGGTCGCGGCCCAAGCGGAGAAAGTCCTGCGCATCGGCGATGTCGCACCGGGCGGATGGGCAGTGCTGGGCGCCAGCCTCTCGCTCTACCTCGCCGACCAGATCGATCCCGCGCTGGACGCGCTCACCGCCCTGATCGAGCACGCGCAGCGCACCGGTGAGGCGTGGACGCACACGCTCGGCAGGAGTACCCGTGCCGAGGTCTACCATTGGGCGGGCAACGTGAGTGAGGCGCTTTCCGACGCGCAACTGTCCTTCGACGTCGTGCTCCAGGAGTCCTGGGCCCCGAACGTGGCGATGCCACAGACCGCGCTCGCCTCGGCGCTGATCCGCCGGGGGGAGCCCGCGCGGGCGCTGGAGGTGCTCGACCTCATCACTCGGCCGCGGCTTGACCGATTCACTCTGGAATACCACTGGTACGTGATGGCGCGGGCGCGGGGCCGGGCGGCACTGGGTGACCTGGAAGGCGCCCTCACCTACTTCTACCGGTGCGCCGACAGCCTGGCCGAGGGGGACATCAGCAACCCCGTGCTGGCGCCGTGGTGGTTCGACGCGGCGGACGTGCTCGCCGAACTCGGCCGCCCCCACGAAGGACTGGATCTCATCGAACGGGTGGAGGAATCGGTGCACCGCTGGGGCACCACGCGGGCCCTGGGCATGTTGAGGATGGCCCGTGGGGTGCTGACCGCGGGCGACGCCGGCATCGACCTGCTCACCGACGCGGTCCACACGCTCGCGGATTCGCCCGGCAGGTGGGAGCAGGCCAGGGCCGAGTATCTGCTGGGCCGCAGGCTGTACCGCAGGGGCGACGGCGAGGGCGCGCGCGAGCGGCTGCGCCGGTCGATCGACCTGGCCGTGCTGTGCGGGGACCAGCTACAGCTCAACCAGTCGCTGCCCGCGCTGAGCGAGGCGGGCGGCAGGTTGCGCCGCAGCACCGCCTCGCCCGCCGACACACTGAGCGGCAGCGAGCGCCGAGTCGCCGAGCAGGCCATCGCGGGGGCGACCAACCGGGAGATCGCCGAGTCGCTGTTCCTCACTCAACGGACCGTTGAGTTCCACCTCACGAGTGTGTACCGCAAGCTCGGCATCCGGGGCAGGCAGGACCTCGCCCGCGTCCTGCGGAAGACGTAAGGGCCATTCTGATAACGGTTTGCATTATGAGGCGCCCCTCGTTTCGGGGTCCTTGTGTGGAATGAGTCCCCATCCATGCGCGTAGATATTGTCATAACCTCAAGGAAAGCTCAGCGTTACTCGCACGATGCTGCACGGTCACCAACGCAGTTGTAATCTCCGGTGTATTGACTTCATTAAGGAACGCTGGTGCGAGTGATGCGAGAGGCGTACATGCGGAATTATCACGCACGGTTCAACGTCGCAGCACTCTCCGCTCCTGTCCATGCCGCGGTGACACAACCCGGGCACGAGTCATGATGAGGCCCGCGCCTTCTCTCGCCGGGGACGAATTCGTAGGCCGCCAAGATGCCCTGACCGTGCTGGAGGAGCTGATCGGGACGCTCGAGGCCGGCGGGTCGGGCATGGCGTGCGTGACCGGTCCGCTCGGGGTGGGACGCAGCGCGGTGCTGCACCGGGCGGTGGGCCGGGCACGCGCTCTCGGGTCTGCCGTCGGCTTCGCGCGCTGCTCGCCGGTCGAGTCGCGGGTCCCCTACGCCGCGGTGACCCAGCTGTTCGCCGGGCTCCGCCCACCGTCACGGATGGTCGAACTGGCCACCGTCTGTATGGGTAACGGCGACTTCGCCGCCTCGGTGCCGCTGCTGTGCGACGAGTTCCTGGCGCTCGCCGCCGACCGTCCGCTGCTGCTCGCCGTGGACGACGTGCAATGGGCCGACACATGGTCGCTGCGCTGGTTCGCGGCGATGGCCCGCCGCGCACACCACGTCCCGGTCCTGCTGATCGGCTCCACCTACGGTCCGCTCTCCCGTCTTCTCGGCGAGGACTACCGCCTGGCCGACGCGGGTTTCGCCGCGATGCGGGAGATCCCGCTGGCCTCCTTGTCCGCGGCCAACTCCCGGCAGATGCTGGAGACGCTGACGGGGCGTGAGATCGGCGCGAAAGTGGCCGCCGTCGCGGCCGAAATGACGAGCGGCCGCCCGGCCATGCTGCGCGGCGTCGCGGACTACTTCACCGCCCGGAACCTGCCGCTGGACGCCGAGCGGATTCCGCAGCTGATCGAGGCATCCTGGACCGCGTGGTCCGTACGGGCCAACCGCGCCATGGTGAGCATGCCCGCCGACGCGCTCGCCCTGCTGCGGGTACTGGCCGCCGTCGGCAGCAACTTCGAATTCGAGATCGCCGGATCCCTGGCCGGACTGCGTGCCGCCAGACTGGACGGCGCGCTCGACACCCTCCTCGGCACGGGGCTGGTGATCGACCCCGACGCACCCCGGGTGCCCTGTGCTCGTCTCGCCGCCGAGATACGTGCGGCAATGACCGCCCCCGAGCGCGAAAACCTCTACCTGCGAGCGGCGGAGTTGGCCCGGAAAGTCGGGGCCGGGGCCGACACGGTCGCCGATCTCCTGGGCAACGCGCCGACTTCCGGCCTGCCCTGGGCCGGGAAGACCCTGGCCGAAGCGTCCGTGTACCGCATGCGGCGGGGCAGAACGGACGCTGCGGCCGCGGCGCTGCGCCGCGCACTGCGGGAGCCGATGAACGACGCCGACCGGGCGCACCTGCTCACACGGCTCGCCTCGATCGAGGTCGTGCACTCGCCACAGGCCAGTGACGGACGGCTCCGGCACGTTCTCGTACGCTACGCGACCAGCGACGCGTGGCCCTCCGTGGTCCGGGCAGCCGACTTGCTGCTCAGCCGCGGTGACGTCGAGACGGCACGGCGGGTGATCTCGGAACTGCACGAAACGTCGGCCGGTTCGGTGTCCCAGGACGAACTGTCCCCGCTGAGCGCGCTGGGCTGGCTCGCGGGGGAGGAAGCCGGCACGGACCCGGAGATCCCGGTCGCCCCGCTGCCCGCTCCGGCCCGTCGCCCGGCCGACCCGGCCCAGGCCGGGGCGCTCGCCTGGCAGCTGGCCAGGTTGGCAGAGGAACGCGACCGGGCGCGGAAACTGGGCCTGGCCGCGCTCGGCGCGTCGAGCGAAGTGCCGTCGATGTGCCGGATCGCGGCCTCCTGCGCGCTGCTGTGCGCCGACGACGTCGCCATGGGCATGGACGGTCTGGACGCCGTGGTGGCCGACGCACGCAGACGGGGCGCCCGGGCGACCGCCGCGCGGGCGCTGCTCCACCGGGCGGGCGCTGCGCTGCGCCTCCACCGCCCCGACGAGGGACTTCGGGACCTGGCCACCGCGACGCGGGAACTACCGCTGGAATCCTGGCATCCGGCGCTGGCAGCGAGGCATGTGGCGAACGAGATCATGGCCCAGATCCGCTGCGGGAGGCTGGACCGGGCGCGGCGACTGGCGGCCCGCCCGCTCCCTCGCACCGCCGACCAGGGCATCGGCTGGGCTTTCTTGCTCTATGCCAAGGCGGAGCTCGGCCTGGTCACCGGCGAACCCGAAGGCGCCCTGGTGCTCTTGGAAGAGTGCGGCCGGCTGTTGTGCGCGCGGCGTTGGAAGAATCCCATGGTTCTGCCCTGGCGCTGCACGGCCGCAGTGGCCCACCAGATGCTCGACGCTCCGCAGACCGCGGCCCGGCTGCGCGCGGAGGAGCATGCCGTACTGGACCGCTGGGGCACCGGCGACGCCGTCGGCCGGATGTGCGGCCAGACAGTGGAGATGCTGGCCGAGCTCGGCGTCGAACTCCCACGCCCCCCGGTCCCGGAACAGGTGAACGTACCGGCATCCTCACTCGCCGGGCTGTCCCAGCCCGAGCGTGATGTCGCGCGGCTCGTCGTCGGGGGGCTTGCCAACCGCGAGATCGCCGACGAACTCCAGGTCGCCACGCGGACCGTGGAGCTGCGGCTGACCAAGATCTACCGCAAGCTCGGGGCCAAGGGCAGAGCCGAACTGGTGGCCCACCTGGCCCCCACGGGCCGGAGCGGCTGAGTCATGCTGCTGGAGCGCGAACCCGAACTCACGGTCCTGCGCAAGGCCGTACTCGAGGTGGAGTCCGGTGAGGGCGCACTGCTGCTGATCGACGGTGAGGCCGGAGCCGGCACGACGGCGCTCCTGCGCGAGCTGGTGCGACTCGGCGAGGACGCCGGCGCGCACGTGCTGCGCTGCGGCGGTGCGCAAAGCGAGCGTCAATTCCCGCTCGGAGTCGTACGTCAACTGGTGCTGCCCCTGCTCGCGGCGCGGGACCACCTGGTCCCCGACGCGTCCCGGGCGATGCTCGGCGTGGTGTCCGGTGCGGCCGGCAGGAACCCGGGCGACGAGCTCGGCACCGATACGCTCGCCTCCGTGCTGCACGGCCTGCACACGGCACTCACCGGTCTCAGCGCCGGCCGCACGGTGGTTGTCGCGGTCGACGACCTGCACTGGGTGGACGAGGCATCGCTGCGCGCGCTGGCCTTCCTGGCCGCGCGACTGGACGGCACGCGGGTGCTCATCGGCGTGGTACTGCAGGACGGCGGGAGCTCGCGTGACCCGCTCGTCCGGGAGATCGCGGACGCGGCGACCTACCGACTGCGCGCGGAAGCGCTTTCCGAGCAGGCGACGGCTCGGCTGATGGCGGACCGGTTCGGCGCCGGATACGACAGCGAGTTCGCCGCCGCTTGCCACGACCTCACCAGCGGCAGCCCGAAGGAGCTCCGTGTGCTGCTCGACCGCGCCCAGGCGCAGCGGCTGCGCGGCAGGGCGGTGGAAGTGGAACGCGTACGCGAACTCGGCAGGTCGTTCCGGCGGGAGAGGCTGCTGCGCCTGCTGCGGCGCGACCGTGTCGTCCACACCTTCGCGAAGGCGCTGGTGGTGCTGGCGGACCAGGCCACCGAAGACCTGGTCGTACGGCTGAGCGGGCTGAGCCGGGACGAGTGCGCCGCCGCACGGTCGGTGCTGTGGAAGGCCCGGCTGCTCAGCGGATCCGGCCGGCTCGCGGTGCACGACCCCGTGCTGACCCGGGTTGTCACGGAATCGCTGGGAGCGGAGGAGAGCTCGCGCCTGCACCGGGCCGCGGCGGCTTTGCTGGACGAGTACGGAGCCGGGCCGGAGGAGATCGCCGTGCAGCTGCTGCACGTTGACACGGTGCGCGACGCTTGGGAGGTCGACCAGCTCAGAGCCGCGGCGGTGGCCGCGCGCAGGCGGGGCGCGCCGGACGCGGCCGCCCGCTACCTGCGCCGGGCGCTGCTGGATCTGCCCATGGCCGGTCGCGAGCGGGCCGATCTGCTGGTCGAGCTGGCCGCCGTCGAATGGGACACCGACCCGGCCTCGGCGGTCCGGCACATCGAACAGGCCGCGCGCCTGATGCCGGATCACCGCAGGCGCGCCGAGGTGGTGTCCCGGACTCCGCTGCACATGGCGGGCTGCGACCGGCGGCTCGCCGACCTCGTCCGTGAGGTCTCTGCCCGGTTCGGTGATCCCGGCGCGCTGCGCGGTTACGACAGGGAGCTGGCCCTTCGCCTGGAGGCGCGCTCGCGCTATGCGGCCATCCAGGATCCCGAAGCGCTGGCGTCGGCCGGCGACCGGCTGGCGGAACTCGGTGGTGACGCCGCACTGGGCAGCGGCGCCGAACGTGAACTGTGCGTGGTACTGATGCGGGCCGCGACGCTGAACGGGCAGGTCGGCACCCGGCCCATCGTACGGATGGCCCGGCAGGTCCTCGACCACGAACCGACCCACTCCGCGCCGATGAGCGCGGCCCTGCAGATCCTGCCGTGGATGCTGCTTGTCGCCGATGCCGGGGATGTCGCCTCGTCCTGGCTCGATGCCGCGCTGGCCCACGCCCAGCGGCAGACCAAGCCGGCGCTCGCCGCCCTGATCGAGGCGCAGCGCGGCCTCGTCCTGCTCGGCCGCGGGGACATCGTCGTGGCTCGGGAATGTGCGCTGCGCGGGCTGGAGCTGGCGGACCGGGACAAGCCGGAAACGATGCTGGTGCCGGCCATCGCGGTCGGTACGCTCGCGCTCGAGCTGCAAGACGACACGCTGGCCGAGCGGGTACTGGAGATCGCCGGATCGGACACGGACCTGCGGATGTTCATGATGCGGCGGTGTCTGAGGGGCAGGCTGGCGGCGGCCCGTGGGGACCTGCCCGCGGCGCTGGCGCAGTTCATCGACTGTGGCCGTGTGCTCGACCGGGCCGGGTGGGTCGGGTCGGCGGTGTCGATGTGGCAGGTCTCGGCCGCGCTGCTGCACCACCGGCTGGGGCGGCGCGAAGAGGCAATAGAGTTGGCCGAGGAGAACCACCGGCGCGCGCTGGCGTGGGGCGCGCCGACCGCACTCGGCCGCGCGCTGCACACACGGGGCGCCGTGATCGATGGCCCGAAGGGGATCGAGTTGCTGCGGCAGGCGGTGGACGTGCTGCACGATGCGGGAAGCCCGCTCGAACTCTCTCGGACCCTGGTCACCCTCGGGAAGCGTTTGCAGAGTGCCGCGCCGGCGGAGGGCGATCAGTTGCTCGTCCGGGGGCGCCGGCTGGCCGAGCAGGCGCAGACATTCAGCGTGGGGGAGCATGCCGGCGGGTTGGTCAGAGGCGTCACGCCGGCCTCGGCTCCGGTCGCCAGGTCCGTCCTGACCCGTGGTGAGGCCACGGTGGCCGAACTCGCCGCGCGTGGTCGCAGCAACCAGGAGATCGCTGCCGAACTGGAGATCAGCAGACGCGCGGTGGAGAAGCATCTCACCAACTCCTACCGCAAGCTGGGTATCGAGGGACGCTCCGCGCTTGTCGCGGCACTCGGAGTTCATGGCCACGGCCAATGAGTGCTGGGTGGCGGAAGCATTACTCCGGCACGCGACTTTGAATCCGGACCTGCCCGCTTGAGGGCAAACCTCGTTTTGTCCGTTTACACGTGTTATTTTCTGTGCGAGGTAACTTCTCGCATAATCCTCCGGTTGTTTCTGGGTGTGCGTGCAGGGGAATATCGGATGCTGGTGACGCGATGACTCAGTGGATGCCCGATTTCATGTTGGATCATGCCCGATCATGTGGGCGGACGCCTCGGGTCCACCTTGTTGTTGAAGTGTGAACCTTCGCCCGCCCTAGGTGATCAAGGTCATATCTTCGCAGCTCAGGAGTGATGTCGTCGCACCGAACCGTGCCGTACCGAACCGTGTGGTGCGGGGTCCACAGTCTTAAGCAAATCAACTTCCAATCAGCTCAAAGCGCTTGACTTTTTTCTTTTACGTATGGACGATTACTTATCCGGGAAGCGCTCGACGGGGGTCGAACACGGGGATTAAGTCGCTTCCGGATAATCGACCCATGCTGAGAGAAATGGCCGAAATCTCGTGAGTGACTCTGGCCTCGTGTCCAAAGAGATTATCTCCGCTGAAACGCAGGATCGGTGCTCGGAGCAGTATCGCGAAATTTACTTGTCCCTGTTCGAGCAGTCCGGGATGTGTATAGCGAATCTCGACCTAGAATTTCGCGTCCTGGAGGCAAATCGCTTGTTCGCCCAGCAGTTCGGATGCGGTTCTGGGCATGTGCGTGGGCGCAATATTTGCGATTTCTTGCACCCCAGTGTGCAGGGCAAAATGAAGAACGAATTTATTCGCCTGGCTGATGGTCAGAATCCGCGCTTCGCCGATCAGATCGTCGCGATGGGTGCCGAGGAGTCGCTCTTCCTGGGCGAGATGACCGGCATCGCGGTGCGCGGGACCGCGGGCAGGGTCGGCACGATCATGGTGTTGGTGAAACCGCAGGAATCCGAGACCGGCCCGCAGATGGTCACCGGCCGCCGGAAGCTGTTCAGCCCGGTGCACGCCCGGATCCTCGAGGGCGTGGCCGCGGGCGAGTCGACGGTGCAACTGGCGGCGAAGCTGTTCCTCAGCCGTGGCGGCGTCGAATACCACGTCGCCTCCCTGTTGCGGAAGCTCAAGGTCACCAACCGGCCCGCGCTGATCTCGAAGGGCTACTCCATGGGCGTCTTCGCCGTGGGGCAGTGGCCACCGCGCGTGCGCCCGGAATACGTCTCCTCCTGATCCCTCCGCCTGCGGTGCCGGGGGGCACCGGATAACCGAACAGGACGGACTGTGTTGACCGAACAGGACGGGACTGTGTTGTTTGAACGTACGCGGGAACTCGCCGTCATCCGGCGGTGCCTCGATGGCGCCCGCGACGGGCGGGGTGAACTCGTTACCGTATCGGGCCCGTTCGGCTCCGGACGCTCGGCGCTGCTGGGCGAACTCGCCAGGCGGACCTCTCCATCCGAGGCACTCGTCCTGCGAGCCGAGGGCGCCCGCTCCGAAGGCGACGTCCCGTTCGGCGTCGCCCGGCGTGCGCTCCACGGCTTGCATCCGGGTGCCGCACCGCCGGCCGGCGCCACGGAGGAGAGCGAGGCGCTCCGCCTGCGCGACGTACTGCTCGGCCTGGCCGACGCCATGCCGGTGCTGTTACTCATCGACGACCTGCGCTGGGTCGACGCCGACTCCCTGCGCTGGCTGTCGCTGATCGGTGAGAAACTCGCCGACGCGCCGGTCGTGATCGTGGCCGTGGCGCCGCATTCGGCCGATTCGGCGGCGCATTCGCCGCTGCTGAAGGAATTCCTCGCCGCCGCCACGGAACGCGTGGCCCTCCGGCCACTGTCACCGGACGGAATGTCCGCCATGGCCGGAGAGTTCCTCGGTGAGCCGGAGAGCGCGCTCATTCGGGCCTGCGCCGAGGTGTCCGGCGGCAGGCCGCTGTTCCTCGCCGCCCTGCTGCAGGAGCTCCGCCGCACCCAGTGGCCTCCCCGGCCGGACGATGTACGGGCGCTGCGCCCCGCCGCGATCGGCACACAGGCCGTGCGCGCCCTGGCCGAACTGCCTCGTGCGGAACGCGAGATCGCCACAGCGCTCGCGGTCGTCGGTCCGCGGACCGACAGCGGGCTGCTGTTCACCATGGCGGAACTCACCGCCGAGGACGGCACGGCCGCCCTCGGCGCGCTGAAGTCGGTGGGACTGCTCGACTCCGGTCCGGTGCCCCGCTTCGCTCACGACGCCATCGGCGAGGCCGTCGCACACTCCCTTGACACGGCCGCCATGCCCTGGCATGCCAGGGCCGCGCAGACCCTGCACGCGGCGGGCAGGCCGCCCGAAGAGGTGGCCGGGCATGTGCTGGCCGCGGGTGACCCGCCCGGCGGCTGGCAGATCGAGGTGCTGCGGGAGGCCGCGCGCACGGCATTGGCGAACAAAAACCCCGACCTCGCGCGGAAGTACCTGCTGCGGGCGCTGCTCGGCTCCCCCCATCGCAGCGGCGGCCGCGCCGAACTGCTCGTGGACCTGGCCGGAGCAGAGCTGGCCTCTGACCCCGTCAGTTCGTTGCGGCGCCTGATGCAGGCGCTGCCGGGGCTGGCGACACCGGCACGGCGAGCCCGCGAGCTCGTCAGGATCCCCGTGCTGGCCTGCGAGCTGCCGCCCTCCGGGCTCACCACCCAACTGGCCGATGCGGCCGCCGGGCTGGGTGACCCCGCGCTGCTGGAGGGCTCGGCTCGCGAGACCGCGCTCGCACTCGACGCGCGCCTGCGCGTCACGCACCTCAGACACGTCCGGTGGTTCACGGAGACGGTCCGCGCCTTCCGGCTCGAAGGTACCCCCGGGGACGTAGGCAGCGCCCCCGCCCGGGACCGGGCCGCCGTGCTCTCCTACGCCGGTATGCTCGCCGGAAAGGACTCCGGCGCGGTGGCCGCGCTGGCCCGCCACGTGGTGCTCGCCGAGCCGCCGACCGCGGAGGACCTGCGCACGGCTGTGCCGTTGGCGGTACGGGCCATGCTCGCAGCCGACCTGTTCGACCAAGTCGACATCTGGCTCGCCTCGATGGCCATGGCGACCCTCCGGGCCAATGGCGGGGGGAAGCCGGACACGCTGATCGCCGACGCGGAACGGGCATTCGCCCTGGCGCGACGTGGTCGGCATACGGACGCGGCGCTCATGGCCGCACGTACGCTGGAACGCGCCGACGCCGAATTCGCCCCGGTGACGGGACGCTGCTGCGAGGCACTGGCGCTGGTCATCGCGGGCGGGGACCCGCCCGCCGCGGCGGGCGACGCACTCGCCCGGTATCGCGCACAGGACAACGCACTGCTCGCCCCCTGGCTCGGCCACGTGGTCGACGGGATGCTCGCGTTGCTTGCCGGTGACACCGCCGTCGCGCTGGACCACATACTGGAAGCCGGGCGCGAACACGAACTCATGGGCTGGGCGAATCCCGCCGTGCTGCCCTGGCGCTCGTGGGCCGCGCAGTTGCAGTACCGGCTCGGCCGCCAGGACCTCGCGCATGACCTCATCGCCCGCGAGTACGAACAGGCGGTGGTGTGGGGCGCCCCCAGCGTGGTCGGCCGTACGTTGCGTGTCTGGACCGACGTCACCAAAGGCGAGAAGGGCATCGAGCTGGCGCTGCGCGCGGTGGACGGCCTCGATGTCTCCACCGACCGGGTGGCAATGGTCAAGGCACACCTGCTGCTCGGAGTCCAGCTGTTCGCCCCCAGCCATGCCACCACCGCCGAGCACCTCCCCCGGAACGAGCAGCTGCCACAGTCCACCGAGACCGAACGCGCGGGCGATCGGCCGGACAGCCGGCGGACGGTTGCGGTCGACGCGGCGCTCACTCCGAGCGAGCGCCGGGTCGCCTTGCTGGTGGCGGCCGGGAAGAGCAACCAGAACATCGCCACCGAACTTCGGATCAGCCTGCGCGCGGTGGAGAAACACCTGACGAAGGTGTACCGCAAGCTCGGTGTCGCGGGCCGCACTCAGCTCATGGAGATAGTTCCTCCCATCGGCCGGGGAAACGGAAACGGCATGGCCGTCTGAGGCAGCGCTGCCGGCCCGCAACCGAAGACCCGGGCCGGCACCGAACTCCGCGGCGGGGCACGCACCGCCGGCCGCTCCCGCCCCCTCCCCGGATGCGACGCCGGTGCTGGTCCCGGCAGTTACTAAGGTTTTTCCCGTCGCCCCCGCACGAGACTCCTCGCATGTCAGCTGGAGCAAGAGGGTTGGACAAGCCGCCCGCATCGTGGCGGCCGGGTTCCGCGACTCGGTCCAGCCGGGACCGGGCCCGCCGGTGAACCTTCGGGAGCCCCCGTACGGACGTCCGCGCCCCGGTCGTCCTACCGCCCGACCTGCCGCCGTGCGGAAGCCCTGAGAGCTCCGCCGAGCGGAAGGATCCGCACACCGACCACCTCTTGTCCGCTGCCGTCGTTGTTTCCGGCTGCGGCCAGCCGCTGTCGAGATGAGTTGAGATGGACAACGAACAGAGGCTCAGGGACTACCTCAAGCGGGCCACCGCCGACCTGCGGCAGACCCGGCAGCGGGTGCACGAGTTGGAGGCGTCGGCCCAGGAGCCGATCGCGATCATCGGCATGTCCTGTCGTTACCCGGGCGGAGTGTCGAATCCGGAGGACCTGTGGCGCCTGGTCGCCGACGGCGAACACGGCATCGGGGCCTTTCCCACCGACCGTGGCTGGGACACCGAAGCGCTCGCCTCCTCGTCCACCACATCCGGCGGCTTCCTCTACGATGCGACCGATTTCGACGCGGACTTCTTCGGCATCTCGCCCCGCGAGGCGGTCGCCATGGACCCGCAGCAGCGCGTGCTGCTGGAGTCCGCCTGGGAAGCCATCGAGCAGGCCGGAGTGGACCCGACAACCCTCCGGGGCAGCGAGACCGGCGTGTTCATGGGCGCCATGGCCCAGGACTACCACCTCGGCGCGGACGAAGGCGCACACGGCTTCCAGCTCACCGGAAACACGGGCAGCGTGTTGTCCGGCCGGATCGCCTACACCTTCGGCCTGACCGGCCCGGCGCTGACCGTGGACACCGCCTGTTCGTCGTCCCTCGTCGCCTTGCACCTGGCCGACCAGGCACTGCGGGCGGGAGAGTGCTCGCTGGCCCTGGCCGGTGGTGTGACCGTCATGTCCAGCCCGTCGACCTTCGTCGAATTCAGCCGCCAGGGTGGACTGTCCCCCGATGGGCTGTGCCGGTCGTTCGCCGAATCCGCCGACGGCACCGGTTGGGCCGAGGGCATCGGCGTACTGGTGCTGGAACGACTGTCCGACGCCGAGCGCAACGGCCACCCCGTCCTGGCGTTGGTTCGCGGCAGCGCGGTCAACCAGGATGGCGCTTCCAACGGCCTGACCGCACCCAACGGCCCGTCCCAGCAGCGGGTGATCCAGCAGGCATTGATCAACGCCCGCTTGGCGGCCGACCAGATCGACGCCGTCGAGGCACACGGTACGGCCACGACCCTGGGCGATCCGGTCGAGGCGCAGGCACTGCTGGCGACGTACGGCCGAAACCGTGACGAGAACCGTCCGCTGCTGCTGGGCTCCATCAAGTCGAACCTCAGCCACACCCAGGCGGCCGCAGGTGTCGCCGGTGTGATCAAGATGGTCATGGCGATGCGGCACGGCACCGTACCGCGCACCCTGCACGTGGACACTCCGTCCTCCCACGTGGACTGGTCCCAGGGCGCGGTGCGCCTGGCCACCGAGAACGTCGCATGGCCGGGGACGGGAGAACCGCGTCGGGCGGCCGTCTCGTCATTCGGGATCAGCGGCACCAACGCGCACGTGATCATCGAACAGGCACCGGACTCGCAGTCGGAATCGGAGGCGGCACGGGCGGTGGCGCCGACCGTCCTTCCGAACGCGGTGCCAGTGGTGCTGTCCGGACGTACGCGCGACGCCCTGCGGGCACAGGCCGCACGGCTGCTGGCCTCCTTGGGCGCCGACGCCGCCACGGATGGCGATGTCGCAACCGGGGCCGACGCCGGACACGGCGTCCTCGACACCGCCTTCTCCCTGGCCACCTCCCGGTCGGCGTTCGCGCACCGAGCGGCATTCGTCGCATCCGACCGCGACGAGATCATCGCCGGGCTGACCGCTCTGGCCACGGACCAGTCGGCGCCCGGGCTCGTCCACGGCGCCGAGTGGGGAGCGGAGCGGGGCGCCGGCAAGTCGGCGTTCCTGTTCAGTGGCCAGGGGGCGCAGCGTATCGGCATGGGACGGGAGCTGTACGCCCGCTTCCCGGTCTTCGCCGAGGCTCTGGACACGGCACTCGCGGAACTGGACACCCACCTCGATCGCCCCGTACGAGAGACGATGTGGGGCGACGACGCCGAGGCGCTGAATCGGACCGGTGTTGCGCAGCCCGCGCTGTTCGCGGTCGAGGTGGCGCTGTTCCGGCTCGTCGAGTCGTGGGGCGTGACACCGGACTTCGTGGGCGGGCACTCGATCGGCGAGGTGGCGGCGGCCCACGTCGCGGGCGTGCTGTCGCTCGAGGACGCGTGCCGATTGGTGGCGGCGCGGGCTCGGCTGATGCAGGAGCTGCCCTCCGGCGGGGCGATGGTGGCGGTGCAGGCCACCGAGGATGAGGTCGTGCCACTGCTGGCCGACCGGGTGTCGGTCGCGGCGGTGAACGGGCCGTCGTCGGTGGTGCTCGCCGGGGCTGAAGACGCCGTCGCCGAGACGGCCGCAAGGCTGGCGGAGCAGGGGCGGAAATCGAACCGGCTGCGGGTCTCGCACGCGTTCCATTCGGCGCTGATGGAGCCGATGGTGGAGGACTTCCGTGCTGTGGTGGCCGGTCTGGAGTTCCACGACCCGACTGTTCCCGTGGTATCGAATCTCACGGGTGCGGTGGCCGCGGCCGGCGAACTGTGTTCGGCGGAGTACTGGGTGCGGCATGTGCGGGAGACCGTACGGTTCGCCGATGGCGTCCGGGCGCTGTGCGCCGAGGGCGTACGGACCTTCGTGGAGCTGGGCCCGGACGGCGTGCTGTCGGCGCTGGCCCGGGAGTCGGTGCCCGAGGAGGCCGTGGTGGTGCCGGTGCTGCGTAAGGACCGTCCGGAGGCGGCGGCTGCCGTCGCGGCGCTGGCTCGTCTGCACGTGACCGGTGTGGCCGTGGACTGGCGGGCGTTCTTCGCCGGCACGGGCGCCCAGCGAGTCGCGCTGCCTACGTACGCGTTTCAGCGGCAGCGGTTCTGGCCTGCGGCTGTGGCTGTTCCGGGCGATGTGCGGGCTGCGGGCTTGGTCTCGGCTGAGCATCCGTTGCTGGGTGCGGCGGTGTCGTTGGCCGACTCGGACGGTGTGGTGTTCGCCGGTCGCCTGTCGTTGGCCTCGCATCCGTGGCTGGCCGATCACGTGGTGATGGGTCGCGTTCTGGTGCCGGGCACGGCGTTCGTGGAGTTGGCGATCCGCGCCGGTGACGAGGTCGGGTGTGACCGCGTCGAGGAGCTGACGCTTGCCGCACCTCTGGTGTTGCCGGAGCGGGGCGCGGTGCAGATCCAGGTGTTCGTCGGTGCCCCTGACGACACCGGTCGCCGGTCGGTGAAGGTCTTCTCACGGGCGGATGGCTCGGACGAGCTGCCGTGGGCCCAGCATGCGGTGGGCGTCCTTGCTGCGGCGGACGAGCTGCCCGGCGTTGGGTTCGATGCCGCGGTGTGGCCGCCGGTGGGCGCCGAGCCGGTCGAGCTGGACGGCTTTTACGAGAACCGGGCCGAGTCCGGCTTCGAGTACGGCCCGGTGTTCCAGGGGTTGCGGGCGGTGTGGCGGCTGGACGCGGAGCTCTTCGTCGAGGTGGCTTTGGACGAGGGCGCCACGGTCAGTGGGTTCGGGGTGCATCCCGCGCTGCTGGACGCCGTGCTGCACGCCGCGGTGTTGACCGATGGAGAAGCGGCTGGTGGTGTGCCGTTCGCTTGGGAGGGTGTGTCGTTGTTCGCCTCCGGGGCGACGACGGTGCGGGCGCGGCTGTCGTGTGGCGAGCGGGGGGCGGTGTCCATCGCGGTCGCGGATGTGGTGGGTCGTCCTGTGGCGTCCGTCGCGTCGTTGATCACGCGTCCTCTTGCTGCTGATGAGCTGGCGGTCGGTGATGGCCAGATGGTCGGCCGGGATTCGTTGTTCCGGGTGGAGTGGGCTCCGGTGGCTGAGGGGGCGGACGCCGGGCCATCGGTGGTTGCGGTGGTCGGCCCGGACGGCGGTCTGAGTGGCGGGCTGCGGGATGCGGGGATCTCGGTAGTGGGGTGCGCGGATCTGGCCGCGTTGGCTGTGGCTGAGGCCCCGGTGCCGGATGTGGTGTTGGCTGTCGTGGGGACGGAGGACCGCGGTGAGGGCGTGGTGGATTCCGTCCACGCTTCCGCGGTGCAGGCCCTGGGATTGGTGCAGGGGTGGCTGGAGGGGGAGCGGTTCGCGGGGTCTCGTCTGGTCGTGGTGGCACGTGGTGCTGTCGGTGATCTGGCGGTGGCGTCGGTGTGGGGTTTGCTGCGGTCGGCGCAGTCGGAGCATCCGGATCGGATTGGGCTGCTGGATCTTGGTGACGGTGCTGTGTCGGGGGCGGTGTTGTCGCGGGCGTTGGCGCAGTCCGAGCCGGAGTTGGCGGTTCGGGAGGGGCGGTTGGTGGTGCCGCGGTTGGCGCGCTTGGGTGTGCCCGACGCTGTGGCGCGAGTGTGGGATGGCTCCGGTGCGGTGCTGGTCACGGGTGGTACGGGTGGTCTGGGTGCGGTGGTGGCGCGGCACCTGGTGGCCGAGCGTGGTGTGCGGGATCTGCTGCTGGTGTCCCGGCGGGGGTTGGCGTCGCCGGGTGCTGAGGACTTGGTTGCCGAACTTGCCGGACTGGGTGCCCGTGCTGAGGTGGTGGCGTGTGATGTGGCTGATCGTGATGCTCTGGCGGAGGTGCTGGCCGGGCGTGGGATTTCGGCTGTGGTGCATGCGGCCGGTGTGCTCGATGACGGTCTGATGGGTGCGTTGACTCCGGGGCGTGTTGATGCGGTGTTGCGTCCGAAGGTGGATGCGGCGTGGCATCTGCATGAGCTGACGCGGGACATGGACTTGTCTGCGTTCGTGGTGTTCTCTTCCGCGGCGGGCACGCTGGGCAGTGCTGGTCAGGGGAGTTACGCGGCGGGTAATGCATTCCTGGATGCGTTGGTGGAGTATCGGCGTGGTCTTGGGTTGCCGGGTGTGTCGCTGGCGTGGGGGCCGTGGGATCAGCCTGGCGGCATGGCTGGTGAGTTGAGTGCGGTCGATCGTGAGCGGATGGCGCGTGTGGGTCTGCCGCCGTTGTCCGTCGAGCAGGGTGTGGCGCTGTTCGATGCGGCGGTGGGTGCTGGGGAGCCGGTGGTGTTGCCGGTGCGGCTGGATGTGTCGGCGCTGCGGGCTCGTGGTGAGGTGTCGCCGCTGTTGCGCGGTCTGATCCGTACGCCCTTCCGCCGTGCCGCCGCTACCGGGCTGGCGCAGCGGCTCAGCGGGCTGGGCGAGGTCGAGCAGCGGGAGGTGCTGCTGGATCTGGTGCGGGGCCAAGTCGCGTCGGTGCTCGGGTATCAGGGTGCTGC
>NZ_RIBZ01000089.1:0-4411 GCF_003721215.1 Streptomyces botrytidirepellens | reverse complement strand
CCCGCGCCGGGCGCCGCGCCCGCACCCCCGGCCGCCGCGCCCGCGGGGGCCCCGGTGAGCCTCAGCAAGGTCACGCTGACCAAGGAGGCGCCCGCCGTCTCGCTCACCAAGCAGGGCGGCACCTCCGGCGCCCTGCGGGTCAACCTCAACTGGCAGGTGCACAAGCAGTTCCAGGGGTGGGGCCAGAAGCTCGGCCGGGCCCTGGCCCTGCACGGCGACCTCGACCTCGACCTGGGCTGCCTGTTCGAACTCGCCGACGGCAGCAAGGGCGTGGTGCAGGCGCTGGGCAACTCGTTCGGGTCGCTGCACCAGCCGCCGTTCATCCACCTCGACGCCGACGACCGGACCGGTGCCCGGACATCTGGCGAAAATCTCACCGTCAACCTCGACCACAAGGACGCGTTCCGTCGCATCCTCGTGTTCGTCACCATCTACGAAGGTGCCCGCAGCTTCGCGAACCTGCACGCCACCGTCACTCTTCAGCCACAGTTCGGCGCGCCGGTCGACTTCTCCCTCGACGAGTGCACCGTCCCGTCCACGGTCTGCGCGCTCGCGCTCATCACCAACAACGGCGGCGACCTCGTCGTCCAGCGCGAGGCCCGCTATCTGGTGCCGGACCGCGGCGTCAGCCCGCAGCGCACCCTCGACCACGCCTACGGCTGGGGCATGAACTGGACCCCCGGCCGCAAGTGACCACGGTCCGGGCTCAGGGCGCGGCGCTGGGGCGGGCGTAGGTGCGCCCCTTCCACGCCGCGCCCTGCCCCCGCCAGTGCCGTACCGCCGAGTCGACCGTCATCAGCAGATACAGAAGCGCCGTCAGCGGCAGCAGCGGGGCCAGCCAGAGGGTCTGCCGGTAGTAGCGCAGCATCGGGACGTACGTGGCGGCCATCAGCGCCCACGCGGCGGCGCCCGCCACCAGCAGTGCCGGGCGCCCGGTGAGTGCGCCGGCGCACAGCGCGACCGGCGGCGCGAGGTACACCACCGCGAGCCCCGCGACCGTCGCCACCAGCAGCAGCGGATTGTGCCGCAGCTGGGCGTACGCGCTGCGCGAGACCATCCGCCACAGCTCGCCGAGCCCCGGATACGGCCGCACGCTGTCCACCCGGTCGGCGAGGCCCAGCCAGATCGCCCCGCCGGAGCACTTGACCGCCCGCGCGAGCGCCACGTCGTCGATGACCGCGTGCCGGATGGCCTCCGGGACCCCGGCCCGCTCGGCCGCCTCCCGGCGCAGCAGGACGCAGCCGCCCGCGGCGGCCGCCCAGCGTCCCCGGCGCCGGTTGACCCAACGGAACGGGTACAGCTGGGCGAAGAAGTACACGAACGCCGGGACGATCAGCCGCTCCCAGCCGGTCGTCACCCGCAGCCGCGCCATCTGCGACACCAGGTCCAGGCCGTGGGCGCGGGCGGCCCGCACCAACTCCCGCAGCGAGTCCGGCTCATGAGCGATGTCGGCGTCCGTCAGCAGCAGAAACTCGGCCCGGTGGGCGCTCTTTGCGAGCGCGATGCCGTGCCGCACCGCCCACAGCTTCCCTGTCCAGCCGGGCTCCGGTTCGCCCGGCGAGCCGACGGTCAGCGGCAGCCCGCCGTAGGTGTCGGCGAGTTCACGAGCCAGCTTTCCGGTGCCGTCGGAGCTGCCGTCGTCGATCAGGAAGACCTCGGCCGGTCCCGGATAGTCCTGGGCCAGCAGCGACGGCAGGCTCGCGGGGAGGACGGCGGCCTCGTCCCGGGCGGGCACCACGATGGCCACCGAGGGCCAGCCGCCCGGCCCCTCACCGGGCGCGGGCCCGTGCTCACCGGACGTATTCCCGTGCTGGTCGGGCGGATTCCCGTGCCCATCGGGCGGATTCCTGTGCTCATCGGGTGGGGTCCGGGGCAGCCGGACGTCCGTACGCCAGAAGAACCCCTGGCCCAGCAGCAGCCACAGCCACACCACCAGGGCTCCGGCGGCGATCCACGTCAGCGCGCTCACCCGCCGCAGTCTGCCCGAACCCGCACCGCGGTGCCGAGGCGTCGGGGCCGATCCATTAAAGTGACGGGGTGAAGATCGCGCTAATGGACTCCGGATTCGGCCTGCTGCCCACCGCGGCCGCGATGCACCGCCTTCGACCCGACGCCGATCTCGTCCTCTCCTCCGACCCCGACGGAATGCCGTGGGGGCCGCGTACTCCCGAGGACGTCACCGAACGCGCCCTGGCCTGCGCCCGCGCCGCCGCCGCGCACCGGCCCGACGCGCTGATCATCGCCTGCAACACCGCCTCCGTCCATGCCCTGCCCACCGTGCGGGCCGAACTGGAGCCCGGGCTGCCGGTCATCGGGACCGTCCCCGCGATCAAACCAGCGGCGGCCGGCGGCGGGCCCATCGCGATCTGGGCCACGCCCGCCACCACCGGCAGCCCGTACCAGCGCGAGCTGATCCGTGACTTCGCCGACGGCGTCGAGGTGACGGCCGTGCCCTGCCCCGGCCTCGCCGACGCCGTCCAGCACGTCGACGACGCGGCCATCGACGCCGCGGTGGCCGCCGCCGCGGCCCGCACCCCGGACGACGTCCGGGCCGTCGTCCTCGGCTGCACCCACTACGAGCTGGTCGCCGAACGCATCCGGGCCGCCGTCCAGCCCGCCGGTGCGCCGCCCATCGCCCTCCACGGGTCGGCCGGGGCCGTCGCCGCGCAGGCCCTGCGCCGGATCGGCGCCGAACCCTCCCTGCCGCCCGGCGCGGCCGGGTCCGCCCGCGGCACCCTCACGGTCATCCTCTCCGGCCGCGAGGCCACGCTTCCGGAAGCCGCGCTCGCCTACGCCGAGGGCAGCCTGCTGGCCCCCGCCACCACGACGGCGCGCGGCTGACCCCGACCCCGCCCACCGGGCAAAACGCCGCCGTCGGCTGCCGTGGTAGCGGAACGTGAGTACCCTGCCAGACATGAGGCCCCACGCCGAGGACCCCGATCACCACGGCAAGCAGACCCCGGGCCAGGGCACGCCCGCGGTCTGGACCGGCCATGCCCACAACCGGATGCAGTGGGTGCTGGCGACCGCGGGCGCCGCGTGCGTGGCGCTCGGCATCGACCTGGCCGTCGCCTCCCCCTGGACCACCGGACTCGCCCCGCTCCTGATGTCGGTCATCGGCTGCCTCGCCGCCGGACTGCTGATGCTCTTCGGCACCCTCGCCTTCGTCCATGTGGCGGTGCG
Organism: Streptomyces botrytidirepellens; assembly: GCF_003721215.1. Classification (NCBI taxonomy): domain Bacteria; kingdom Bacillati; phylum Actinomycetota; class Actinomycetes; order Kitasatosporales; family Streptomycetaceae; genus Streptomyces; species Streptomyces botrytidirepellens. The sequence continues at coordinate 1,228 of NZ_RIBZ01000089.1, read as the reverse complement.
GGTCGACGAGGAGTGCCTGGAGGTCCGCTGCGGCCACATGGGGCTGCCCCGCCGCCGCATCCCCCTCAGTGACGTGGTCGACGCCGACGTCGCCCCTCGGGTCACCCCCTGCCAGTGGGGCGGCTGGGGCTACCGATGGCGCCCCGACAAGGGCACCGCCGTGGTGGTGCGGCGCGGTGAGGGGTTGGTGCTGCGGCTGGGGGACGGGCGGATCTTCACGGTGACGGTCGACGATGCGGAGGCGGCCGTGCGGGTCATTCGCGGCCGGCTGCGGCTCATCGCGACGCGGACGTCCCAGGTCTAGCGGCTCCCTCCCCGCCCCGGGGTCACCCCGGCGGTGCGAGGCCGCGGTGGTTGTTTCCCCTGCCCCGCCCCTTCCCGAATCCGGGGGATGCCCCCGGGCCCCCTGTCCTGGCGCTTCGCGGAGCGCCGTGCCCGGGGCGGTCGGGGTGGTGCCGTGTCCGGTCGGGTGTGGCGGGTGGTTGTTCCCCTGTCCCGCCCCTTCCCGTAACCGGGGGATGCCCCCGGGCCCCCTGTCCTGGCGCTTCGCGGAGCGCCGTGCCCGGGGCGGTCGGGGTGGTGCCGTGTCCGGTCGGGTGTGGCGGGTGGTTGTTCCCCTGTCCCGCCCCTTCCCGTAACCGGGGGATGCCCCCGGGCCCCCGTTCTGGGGCTTTGCGGAGTGGCGTGTCCGGGGCGGGTTCGTGTGTCGGTTGGCGCCGGGTCCCGGGCCTGGGGTTTGTCGTGGTGCCGTGTCCGGGGCGGTCGGGGTGGTGCCGTGTCCGGTCGGGTGTGGCGGGTGGTTGTNGTGGCGTGTCCGGGGCGGGTTCGTGTGTCGGTTGGCGCCGGGTCCCGGGCCTGGGGTTTGTCGTGGTGCCGTGTCCGGGGCGGTCGGGGTGGTGCCGTGTCCGGTCGGGTGTGGCGGGTGGTTGTTCCCCTGTCCCGCCCCTTCCCGTAACCGGGGGGTGCCCCTGAGCCCCCGTTCTGGGGCTTTGCGGAGTGGCGTGTCCGGGGCGGGTTCGTGTGTCGGTTGGCGCCGGGGCCCGGGCCTGGGTTTGTCGTGGTGCCGTGTCCGGTCGGGGCGGCGGTGGTTGTTCCCCTACTCCGCCCCTTCCCGAAACCGGGGCCCGCCCGGGCCCCCGGCCTGGGGCTTCTCGCGCATCGGTCGGCGCCGGGCCCCCGGCCCGGGGCCCGGGGCCGCAGTCCTGGGCGGAGTGCGTGTCGGTGGGCC
>NZ_RIBZ01000087.1:0-15104 GCF_003721215.1 Streptomyces botrytidirepellens | reverse complement strand
GGCGGTGGAGGCCGTACGGCACTTCCACCGCCCCCGGCGGCACGTTTCTGCTGGTGGAGAGGGTGCGAGAGCGCGACGGGCGCGCGTCACACATCCTCGTGCTGGACCGCGCGGCGCGCGTCGGCGCCCAGCACTCCCCAGCTGATCAGTTGTTCGGTCAGTACGGACGGCGACTGGTCGTAGATCACGGCGAGGGTGCGCAGATCGTCCTGACGGATCGAGAGCACCTTGCCGTTGTAGTCACCGCGCTGGCTCTGGATCGTGGCGGCGTACCGCTGGAGCGGGCCCGCCTTCTCGACCGGCACATGGGCCAGCCGCTCCAGGTCCAGCACCAGCTTCGGCGGCGGCTCGGCCGCCCCGGCCGGGCTGGTGCCCGGCAGCAGCTCCTGCACCGGGACGCCGTAGAAGTCGGCCAGTTCGGCGAGACGCTGGACGGTCACGGCGCGGTCACCGCGCTCGTACGATCCCACCACCACGGCCTTCCACCGGCCCTGGGACTTCTCCTCGACGCCGTGAAGGGAGAGGCCCTGCTGGGTGCGGATGGCGCGGAGCTTGGCCCCGAGCTGTTTGGCGTATTCGCTGGACATAAAGCTCCCCGGACACTGAATCGACGTGCGGCTCGGCCGCGCGGCTGGTAACTCACTGTGAAGGTTACGTAGCGTAATCTCCATTCGTCAAGCCGAATGGAGCGGAGGGGCTCTCGCCAGGGGTGTTGACGAGCGCCCCATGCGCCCCTGCTACTGTGAATGGCGCAAATCCGACGTCCTTTAAGGTCCGTCCCGTGAGGCGGAGAAGGAGGTCCGTTTCCATGGACGCACGTACTTCGGACGCCGCGCGTTCCGTGCTGGAAGCACCGGACATCGCGCGCGTTCTGACCCGCATCGCCCACGAGATCGTCGAGCGCGCCAAGGGCGCCGACGACGTGGTGCTGCTCGGCATCCCCACCCGCGGTGTCTTCCTCGCCCGGCGGCTGGCCGCCCGGCTGGAGGAGATCACCGGCAGGTCGCCCGGTGAGCTGCCGGTCGGCTCGCTCGACATCACGATGTACCGCGACGACCTGCGCCTGCGGCCCGCCCGCGCGCTGGCCCGGACCGACATCCCCGACGACGGCGTCGACGGCCGCCTGGTCGTCCTCGTCGACGACGTGCTCTTCTCCGGCCGCACCATCCGCGCCGCGCTCGATGCCCTCGGTGACATCGGGCGGCCGCGTGCCGTGCAGCTCGCGGTCCTCGTGGACCGCGGTCACCGGGAACTGCCGATCCGGGCCGACTACGTCGGCAAGAACCTCCCCACGTCGCTGCGGGAGACGGTCAAGGTCCAGCTCACCGAGGAGGACGGGCGCGACAGCGTGCTCCTCGGCGTGCGCGAGACCACCCCCGCGGACGGAAAGTAGCGCCCCGGTACCGACAGCGACGGCTCCCGGCGATCCCGGGTACCCGGCCGCGGTACCACCGGGGCGGGCCTCACGGCCCGTGCACCGGACCAGGCGCCTGCCCGCCCGTACGCCCGCACACCTCCTCAACCACGGAGCAACCGGATGAAGCGTCACCTCATCTCGGCCGCCGACCTCTCGCGCGACGACGCCGTCCTGATCCTCGACACCGCCGAGGAGCTGGCCCGGCTCGCCGACCGGCCGATCAAGAAGCTGCCAACCCTGCGCGGCCGCACCGTCGTGAACCTCTTCTTCGAGGACTCGACCCGCACCCGCATCTCCTTCGAGGCGGCCGCCAAGCGGCTGTCCGCCGACGTCATCAACTTCTCCGCCAAGGGCTCCTCGGTCTCCAAGGGCGAGTCCCTGAAGGACACCGCGCTCACCCTGGAGGCGATGGGCGCCGACGCCGTCGTCATCCGGCACCACTCCTCCGGCGCCCCGCACCGGCTCGCCACCTCCGGCTGGATCAACGGCTCGGTCGTCAACGCGGGCGACGGCACCCATGAGCACCCCACGCAGGCCCTGCTCGACGCGTTCACCATGCGCCGCCGCCTGGCCTCCGGGGCCTCCGGGGTGGGCCAGGACCTGTCCGGCCGCCGGATCACCATCGTCGGCGACGTGCTGCACAGCCGGGTCGCCCGCTCCAACGTCCACCTGCTGTCCACCCTCGGCGCCGACGTCACCCTGGTCGCCCCGCCCACGCTCGTCCCCTTCGGCGTCGAGAGCTGGCCCTGTGACGTCTCGTACGACCTGGACGCGGTGGTGGGCAAGTCCGACGCCGTGATGATGCTGCGGGTCCAGCGCGAGCGCATGAACGCCGCCTTCTTCCCCACCGAGCGCGAGTACGCGCGCCGCTACGGCCTGAACGCCGACCGGATGGCCCGCATGCCCGAGCACGCCATCGTCATGCACCCCGGGCCGATGAACCGCGGCATGGAGATCACCGCCGAGGTAGCCGACTCCGACCGCTGCACCGCCGTCGAGCAGGTCGCCAACGGCGTCTCGATCCGCATGGCCGTCCTGTACCTGCTGCTCGGCGGCAACGAGCCCGCCGTCACCGCCGCCCGCACCGAGGAGAACCAGTAACCATGAGCGACACGAACAAGACGCTGCTGCGCGGCGCGCAGGTGCTCGGCGGCGAGCCGCGGGACGTGCTGATCGAGGGCGAGCGCATCGCCGCCGTCGGCACCGGCCTCGACGCGGACGGCGCCACCGTGATCGACGCCGCCGGGCAGATCCTGCTGCCGGGCCTGGTCGACCTCCACACCCATCTGCGCGAGCCCGGCCGGGAGGACTCCGAGACCGTCCTCACCGGCACCAAGGCCGCCGCGGTCGGCGGCTTCACAGCCGTCCACGCCATGGCCAACACCTTCCCCGTCGCCGACACCGCGGGCGTCGTGGAGCAGGTGTGGCGGCTCGGCAGGGAGTCCGGCTACTGCGATGTGCAGCCCATCGGCGCCGTCACCGTCGGCCTGGAGGGCAAGAAGCTCGCCGAGCTCGGCGCCATGCACGAGTCCGCCGCCGGGGTCCGGGTCTTCTCCGACGACGGCAAGTGCGTCGACGACGCCGTGATCATGCGCCGCGCCCTGGAGTACGTGAAGGCGTTCGACGGCGTGATCGCCCAGCACGCCCAGGAGCCGCGGCTCACCGAGGGTGCCCAGATGAACGAGGGCATCGTCTCCGCCGAACTGGGCCTGGGCGGCTGGCCGGCCGTCGCCGAGGAGTCGATCATCGCCCGCGACGTACTGCTCGCCGCGCACGTCGACTCCCGGGTGCACATCTGCCACCTGTCCACCGCAGGCTCCGTCGAGATCGTCCGCTGGGCCAAGTCCAAGGGCTGGCGGGTCACCGCCGAGGTCACCCCGCACCACCTGCTGCTCACCGACGAGCTGGTCCGCTCGTACAACCCCGTCTACAAGGTGAACCCGCCGCTGCGCACCGAGGCCGACGTCATGGCGCTGCGCGAGGCGCTCGCCGACGGCACCATCGACTGCGTCGCCACCGACCACGCCCCGCACCCGCACGAGGACAAGGACTGCGAGTGGGGCGCGGCGGCCATGGGCATGGTCGGCCTGGAGACCGCGCTGTCCGTCGTCCAGCACACCATGGTCGACACCGGGCTGCTGGACTGGGCGGGCGTCGCCGACCGGATGTCCACCCGCCCCTCCGCCATCGGCCGGCTCACCGGCCAGGGCCGCCCCATCGCCGCCGGGGAGCCCGCCAACCTCACCCTGCTGGACTCCGCTTACCGTGGTGAGGTGAACCCCGCGGGCTTCGCCTCCCGCAGCCGCAACACCCCCTACGAGGGCCGGGAACTGCCGGGCCGGGTGACGCACACCTTCCTGCGGGGCCGGGCGACGGTCGTGGACGGGAAACTGGCGTGATATCTCCAACCCCTCTGATCTCCTTGGCGGCCGAGCAGCGGTCCCAGGACGTCACCGACTGGGCCGCCCGCATCGGCTGGGTCGTCGGCCTGCTGCTCGTCATCGCGCTGGTCTACTGGCTGATGCGCGAGGGCTGGAAGTGGCGCGGCACGCTCCAGGGCGACCTGCCCGAGCTGCCCGAGGCCCCGGCCGCACCGGGCCCCGCGCGGCTGACGCTCACCGGCCGCTACCACGGCTCCACCACCGCGGGCCAGTGGCTCGACCGCATCGTGGCCCGGGGCCTCGGCACCCGCAGCCGCGTCGAGCTGACCCTCACCGAGGAGGGCGTGAGCGTCGTACGGCCCGGCGCCCAGGACTTCTTCATCCCGGCCGGAAGCCTCCGCGGCGCCCGGCTCGACAAGGGCATCGCGGGCAAGGTCCTCGCCGAGGGCGGGCTGCTGATCGTCACCTGGCAGCTCGGCGACCGGCAGATCGATTCCGGTTTCCGCTCCGACCGCGCCGCCGAGCACGCGGCCTGGGTCGAAGCCCTCGGCGCCACGCACCGCGACGCCCCCGACGTCACCGACGACGTCAAGCACACCGAGCACAACCAGGAAGGCGCACGATGACGACCTCCACCAGGGGGGCCCAGACCCCCGCCGTTCTCGTCCTGGAGGACGGCCGCACCTTCCGTGGCCGCGCCTACGGGGCCGTGGGGGAGACCTTCGGCGAGGCCGTGTTCTCCACCGGCATGACCGGCTACCAGGAGACCCTGACCGACCCGTCCTACCACCGCCAGGTCGTCGTCATGACCGCCCCGCACATCGGCAACACGGGCGTCAACGACGAGGACCCCGAGTCCGGGCGCATCTGGGTCTCCGGCTACGTGGTGCGCGACCCCGCCCGTACGCCGTCCAACTGGCGCTCCCGCCGCTCGCTGGACGACGAGCTGACCGCCCAGGGCGTCGTCGGCATCAGCGGCGTCGACACCCGCGCCCTCACCCGTCATCTGCGCGAGCGCGGCGCCATGCGCGTCGGCATCTTCTCCGGCGAGGCGATCGCCGACGAGGCCGCGCTGCTCGCCAAGGTGCAGGCCGCCCCGCAGATGAAGGGCGCCGACCTGAGCGCCGAGGTGGCGACCCAGGAGACGTACGTCGTCCCGGCGATCGGCACCAAGCGGTTCACCGTCGCCGCGATCGACCTCGGCATCAAGGGCATGACCCCGCACCGCATGGCCGAGCGCGGCATCGAGGTGCACGTCCTGCCCGCCACCGCCACCGTGGACGAGATCTACGCGGTGAACCCCGACGGCGTGTTCTTCTCCAACGGCCCGGGCGACCCGGCCACCGCCGACCACCCCGTCTCCCTGATGCGCGCCGTCCTGGAGCGGTCCACCCCGCTGTTCGGCATCTGCTTCGGCAACCAGATCCTGGGCCGTGCGCTCGGCTTCGGCACCTTCAAGCTGAAGTACGGCCACCGCGGCATCAACCAGCCGGTGCAGGACCGCACCACCGGCAAGGTCGAGGTCACCGCGCACAACCACGGCTTCGCCGTGGACGCGCCGCTCGACGCGCCCAGCGACACCCCCTACGGGCGGGCCGAGGTCTCCCACGTCTGCCTCAACGACAACGTGGTCGAGGGGCTGCGCCTGCTCGACCGCCCCGCATTCAGCGTCCAGTACCACCCCGAAGCCGCCGCGGGCCCGCACGACGCCGGGTACCTGTTCGACCGCTTCGTCACCCTGTTGGAGGGCCAGCGTGCCTAAGCGCACCGACATCCAGTCCGTCCTGGTCATCGGCTCCGGCCCGATCGTCATCGGCCAGGCCGCCGAGTTCGACTACTCCGGAACCCAGGCCTGCCGGGTGCTGAAGGCCGAGGGCCTGCGGGTCATCCTGGTCAACTCCAACCCGGCCACGATCATGACCGACCCGGAGATCGCCGACGCCACGTACGTCGAGCCGATCACACCGGAGTACGTCGAGAAGATCATCGCCAAGGAGCGCCCCGACGCGCTGCTGCCCACCCTCGGCGGCCAGACCGCCCTGAACACCGCCATCTCCCTGCACGAGGCGGGCACCCTCGACGAGTACGGCGTCGAGCTGATCGGCGCCAACGTCGAGGCGATCCACAAGGGCGAGGACCGCGACCAGTTCAAGGAGGTCGTCGAGGCCGTCAACGCCAAGATCGGCCACGGCGAGTCCGCCCGCTCGTACATCTGCCACTCCATGGACGACGTCCTCGCGGGCGTCGAGGAGCTCGGCGGCTACCCCGTCGTCGTCCGCCCGTCCTTCACCATGGGCGGCGCCGGCTCCGGCTTCGCGCACAACGAGGACGAGCTGCGCCGCATCGCCGGCCAGGGCCTGAACCTCTCGCCCACCACCGAGGTGCTGCTGGAGGAGTCGATCCTGGGCTGGAAGGAGTACGAGCTGGAGCTGATGCGCGACAAGCACGACAACGTCGTGGTCGTCTGCTCCATCGAGAACTTCGACCCCATGGGCGTCCACACCGGCGACTCGATCACCGTCGCCCCGGCGATGACGCTCACCGACCGCGAGTACCAGGTGCTGCGGGACATCGGCATCGCCGTCATCCGCGAGGTCGGCGTGGACACCGGCGGCTGCAACATCCAGTTCGCGGTCAACCCCGAGGACGGCCGGGTCATCGTCATCGAGATGAACCCGCGCGTCTCCCGCTCCTCCGCGCTGGCCTCCAAGGCCACCGGCTTCCCCATCGCGAAGATCGCCGCCCGGCTGGCAGTCGGCTACACGCTGGACGAGATCCCCAACGACATCACCGAGAAGACCCCGGCGTCCTTCGAGCCCACCCTCGACTACGTCGTGGTCAAGGTGCCGAGGTTCGCGTTCGAGAAGTTCCCGGCCGCCGACGCCCGCCTCACGACCACCATGAAGTCGGTCGGCGAGGCCATGGCCATCGGCCGTAACTTCACCGAGGCGCTCCAGAAGGCGCTGCGCTCGATGGAGAAGAAGGGCAGCCAGTTCGACTTCACCGGCGAGCCCGGCGACAAGGCCGAACTCCTCGAGCGGTCCGTGATCCCCACCGACGGCCGGATCAACACCGTCATGCAGGCCATCCGCGCCGGGGCCACCCCGCAGGAGGTCTTCGACACCACGAAGATCGACCCCTGGTTCGTGGACCAGCTCTTCCTGATCAAGGAGATCGCGGACGAGCTGGCGGCCGCCGACAAGCTCGGCCCCGAGCTGCTCGCCGAGGCCAAGCGGCACGGCTTCTCCGACGCCCAGGTCGCCGGAATCCGCTCGCTGCGCGAGGACGTGGTCCGCGAGGTGCGGCACGCGCTCGGCATCCGGCCCGTCTACAAGACGGTCGACACCTGCGCCGCCGAGTTCGCCGCCAAGACCCCGTACTTCTACTCCTCCTACGACGAGGAGTCCGAGGTCGCGCCGCGCGAGACCCCGGCCGTGATCATCCTCGGCTCCGGCCCCAACCGCATCGGCCAGGGCATCGAGTTCGACTACTCGTGCGTCCACGCCTCGTTCGCGCTGAGCGCCGCGGGCTACGAGACCGTCATGGTCAACTGCAACCCCGAGACCGTCTCCACCGACTACGACACCTCCGACCGGCTCTACTTCGAGCCGCTCACCCTGGAGGACGTCCTGGAGATCGTCCACGCCGAGCAGGCGGCGGGCCCGGTCGCCGGTGTGATCGTCCAGCTCGGCGGCCAGACCCCGCTCGGCCTCGCCCAGGCCCTCAAGGACAACGGCGTGCCCANGCCTCGCCCAGGCCCTCAAGGACAACGGCGTGCCCATCGTCGGCACCTCGCCCGAGGCCATCAACCTCGCCGAGGAACGCGGCGCCTTCGGCCGGGTGCTCACCGAGGCCGGGCTGCCCGCCCCCAAGTACGGCACCGCCTTCTCCTTCGAGCAGGCCAAGGGCATCGCCGCCGAGATCGGCTACCCGGTCATGGTCCGCCCCTCGTACGTGCTGGGCGGCCGCGGCATGGAGATCGTCTACGACGAGTCCTCGCTCGCCGAGTACCTGGAGCGCCACGCGGGCCTCATCTCCGAGCACCCGGTGCTGATCGACCGCTTCCTCGACGACGCGATCGAGATCGACGTCGACGCGCTCTACGACGGCGAGGAGCTGTACCTCGGCGGCGTCATGGAGCACATCGAGGAGGCCGGAATCCACTCCGGTGACTCGGCCTGCGCGCTGCCCCCGATCACCCTCGGTGGCTTCGACATCAAGCGGCTGCGCGCCTCCACCGAGGCCATCGCGCGCGGCGTCGGCGTCCGCGGACTGATCAACATCCAGTTCGCCATGGCCGGGGACATTCTCTACGTCCTGGAGGCGAACCCGCGCGCCTCCCGCACGGTCCCCTTCACCTCCAAGGCCACCGCCGTACCGCTGGCCAAGGCCGCCGCCCGGATCTCGCTGGGCGCGACCATCGCCGAGCTGCGCGCCGAGGGCCTGCTGCCCGCGACCGGTGACGGCGGCACGCTGCCGCTGGACGCGCCGATCTCCGTCAAGGAGGCCGTGATGCCCTGGTCGCGGTTCCGCGACGCCTCGGGGCGCGGGGTGGACACCATCCTCGGCCCGGAGATGCGCTCGACCGGCGAGGTCATGGGCATCGACTCGGTCTTCGGCGCGGCGTACGCCAAGTCGCAGGCCGGGGCGTACGGGGCGCTGCCCACCAAGGGGCGCGCCTTCGTCTCCGTCGCCAACCGCGACAAGCGCTCGATGATCTTCCCGGCCCGGGAGCTGGTCGGCCTCGGCTTCGAGCTGATGGCCACCTCGGGCACGGCGGAGGTGCTCAAGCGCAACGGCATCAACGCCACCGTCGTCCGCAAGCACAGCGAGGGGGAGGGGCCGGACGGTACGAAGACCATCGTCCAGCTCATCCACGACGGGGACGTCGACCTGATCGTCAACACCCCGTACGGCACCGGCGGCCGCCTCGACGGCTATGACATCCGCACGGCGGCCGTCGCCCGCGGCGTCCCGTGCCTGACCACCGTCCAGGCCCTCGCCGCCGCCGTCCAGGGCATCGAGGCGCTCGGCCGGGGCACGGTCGGCGTCCGGTCGCTCCAGGAACACGCGGAACATCTGACCGCCGCCCGCGAGGAGTGAGGCGAGGGAGGGGGACACCGGCCGGTGTCCCCCTCCCCGCTTCGCGAGCCCCCTTCCCCTCGTGCGCAGAAAGCCCCTCATGTACTCGCTGCTCTTCAACCTGCTCTTCCGGCGCATGGACCCGGAGAAGGCCCACCACCTGGCCTTCGGCTGGATCCGGCTGGCCGCCCGCATCCCCGTCCTGCGCACCTTCGTGGCGGCCGTCCTCGCCCCGCGTGACACGGCGCTGCGCACCGAGGCGCTGGGCCTGCGCATGCACGGGCCGTTCGGGCTCGCCGCCGGGTTCGACAAGAACGCCGCCGGGATCGACGGCATGGCCATGCTCGGCTTCGACCATGTCGAGATCGGCACCGTCACCGGACAGCCGCAGCCCGGCAACCCCAAGAAGCGCCTCTTCCGGCTGGTCGGCGACCGTGCGCTGATCAACCGCATGGGCTTCAACAACGAGGGCTCGGCCGCCGTCGCCGCCCGTCTCGCGGGCCGCCGCGCCGCGTTCCGTACGACGGTCGGCGTCAACATCGGCAAGACGAAGGTCGTCCCGGAGGCGGAAGCGGTCGCCGACTACGTGACCTCGACCGAGCGACTGGCCGCCCACGCGGATTACCTCGTCGTCAACGTCTCCTCGCCCAACACCCCCGGACTGCGGAACCTCCAGGCCGTCGATCAGCTGCGCCCGCTGCTGACCGCGGTCCGCGAGGCCGCCGACCGGACCGTGACCGGGCGCCGGGTGCCGCTGCTGGTAAAGATCGCGCCAGATCTCGCCGACGCGGACGTGGACGCGGTCGCCGACCTCGCCGTCGAACTGGGCCTGGACGGCATCATCGCCACGAACACGACCATCGCGCGGGACGGGCTCGGGCTGACGTCCCCCGCGGCGCTCACCGGGGAAACCGGTGGCCTGTCCGGGGCGCCCCTCAAGGCCCGCTCGCTGGAGGTGCTGCGGCGCCTGTACGCCCGGGTGGGGGACCGGCTCACGCTCGTGGGCGTGGGCGGGATCGAGACGGCCGACGACGCGTGGGAGCGGATCCTTGCGGGGGCGACGCTGGTGCAGGGCTACAGCGCGTTCATCTACCGCGGGCCGTTCTGGGCCCGTGAGATCCACCGCGGGCTGGCCGCCCGGCTCGCCGCGTCCCCGTACGCCACGCTGGCCGACGCGGTGGGGGCGGAGGCCCGGGCGTAACGCCTGCGGCGCCGTGTTCCCCACCCCGCCCCTTCCCGAACCGGGGGCAAGCCCCCGGGCCCCCGCCGGGGCTCCGCCCCGGACCCGGCTGGGGCTCCGCCCCGGACCCTGCTCCGCTCCCCAGCTACCGCTGGGAGGTGCCCCCTGGGGGGGCTGGGTGGTGGGGCATCACCGCCCCGGACCCGGCTGGGTGGCGGGGCAGCGCCGCCCGGGGCGGGCTTCAAGCACCAGCGGGCGGCCGCGGCCCGACATCCCGCACGTACTCCGAGGAGAGACACCCATGACGACCCCCGCACCCACCCCCTTCGGTACGCGTCTGCGCCGGGCCATGGACGAGCGTGGTCCGCTCTGTGTCGGCATCGATCCGCATGCCTCCCTGCTCGCCGACTGGGGGCTCGGGGACGATGTCGCGGGGCTCGAGCGGTTCACGCGGACCGTCGTGGACGCGCTCGCCGGGCGCGTCGCCGTCCTCAAGCCGCAGTCGGCCTTCTTCGAGCGCTTCGGCTCGCGCGGCATCGCCGTGCTGGAGCGGGCCGTGGCGGACGCCCGGGACGCCGGGGCGCTGGTGCTGATGGACGCCAAGCGCGGCGACATCGGGTCCACGATGGCCGCGTACGCCGCCGCCTACCTCGACCCGACCAGCCCGCTGTTCTCGGACGCGGTCACGGTCAGCCCCTACCTCGGCTTCGGCTCGCTGCGTCCCGCGCTGGACGCCGCGCGGGCGAGCGGGGCGGGGGTCTTCGTGCTGGCGCTGACGTCCAACCCGGAGGGCGCCGAGGTGCAGCACGCGGCGCGGCCCGACGGGACGACCGTCGCCGCGTCCGTGCTGGCCCACCTCAAGGCCGAGAACGCCGAGGAGGCCGCAAGGGGCGCCCTCGGCTCGTACGGCGCGGTCGTCGGGGCGACCCTCGGCGCCACGGCGGACCGGATCGGCGCGGAGCTGGCGATCGACGGGCCGCTGCTGGCGCCCGGCATCGGCGCCCAGGGGGCGACCCCCGCGGACCTTCCTCAGGTGTTCGGTGCGGCGGTCCGGAACGTCGTTCCGAGCGTCAGCCGCGGGGTCCTCAAGTACGGACCGGATGCCTCCGCACTGGTCGAGGCGGCGGCCCGAATGGCTGATGACGTGCGTGCCGTGGCCGAATAACCGGGCTATTTTGTCCCTGAATGTCCCAGTCGAGAGAGTCTGACCAGGACTTTTCGTCTGTTCTCGCTGACTGGAGCGGGATCGGCCGCTAGTCTCCGACGAGAGCGAACGCGCTGTTGCGTTGCGCGTTGCTCCGCAGGTGAGGGCCGACTAGGTTCCTCACCGGTCCATATCCGACAGTTCGACATCCGAGGTGACGTAGGCGTGGCTCTTCCGCCCCTTACCCCTGAACAGCGCGCAGCCGCGCTCGAAAAGGCCGCCGCGGCTCGCCGGGAGCGCGCCGAGGTCAAGAATCGGCTCAAGCACTCCGGCGCGTCTCTGCACGAGGTCATCAAGCAGGGCCAGGAGAACGATGTCATCGGCAAGATGAAGGTCTCCGCCCTCCTGGAGTCCCTGCCGGGCGTCGGCAAGGTCCGCGCCAAGCAGATCATGGAGCGGCTCGGCATCTCCGAGAGCCGTCGTGTGCGCGGGCTCGGCTCCAACCAGATCGCATCCCTCGAGCGTGAGTTCGGCGGCGCCGCCGGCTGACGTTTTCCGGCACTGCCGGGAACCTGGATAATCTGCTGCATGGCAGCACATCCAGTACGCCCGCGGCTGACCGTGCTCTCCGGCCCCTCCGGGGTCGGCAAGAGCACGGTCGTCGCGCATATGCGCAAGGCACATCCCGAGGTCTGGCTCTCGGTCTCCGCCACGACCCGTAGGCCCCGCCCCGGCGAGCGGCACGGTGTTCAGTACTTCTTCGTGGACGACGGGGAGTTCGACAAGCTCATCGCCAACGGTGAGCTGCTGGAGTGGGCCGAGTTCGCCGGCAACCGCTACGGCACCCCCCGCGAAGCGGTCATCGACCGGCTCGACGCGGGCGAGCCGGTGCTGCTGGAGATCGACCTCCAGGGCGCGCGGCAGATCCGCGAGTCCATGCCGGAGGCCCAGCTGGTCTTCCTCGCGCCGCCCAGCTGGGAGGAGCTGGTCCGCCGGCTCACCGGCCGGGGGACCGAGGCTCCCGAGGTCATCGAGCGGCGGCTGGAGGCGGCCCGTGTCGAACTGGCCGCCGAATCCGAGTTCGATACCACCCTGGTCAACACCTCCGTCGAGGACGTGGCGAGCGAGCTGCTAGCCTTGATGCGAGTGGCTTGATCTTCAATTCATTCTTGCCATGAGGCGTAATAAGGAAGGCTAGAGAGTGTCCTCTCCCATGACCGCGCCCGAGGGCATCATCAACCCTCCGATTGATGAGCTGCTCGAGGCGACCGACTCGAAGTACAGCCTCGTGATCTACGCGGCCAAGCGTGCCCGTCAGATCAACGCGTACTACTCGCAGCTCGGTGAGGGTCTGCTCGAGTACGTCGGCCCCCTGGTGGACACCCACGTCCACGAGAAGCCGCTGTCGATCGCGCTCCGCGAGATCAACGCGGGTCTGCTGACCTCCGAGGCCATCGAGGGCCCGGCTCAGTAAGGTCCGAAATCGCTCATCACCGGCCCGGCGGCCTCGCCGCCGGGCTTGTGGTGTGTCATGGGTACGTAACGCCGGACGGCGGGGAAGAGGCGAGCGATGACCATGGCGGACAAGCCCCGGGTCGTGCTGGGGGTCAGCGGCGGGATCGCCGCCTACAAGGCGTGTGAGCTGCTGCGGCGGCTGACGGAGTCCGGGCATGACGTCCGCGTCGTGCCGACCGCCTCGGCGCTGCACTTCGTCGGCGAGGCGACCTGGTCGGCGCTCTCCGGGCATCCGGCCGGTACCGAGGTGTGGGAGTCCGTCCACGAGGTGCCGCACGTGCGCATCGGCCAGTCCGCGGACCTGGTCGTGGTCGCCCCCGCCACCGCCGATCTGCTCGCCAAGGCCGCCCACGGCCTCGCCGACGACCTGCTCACCAATACGCTGCTGACCGCCCGGTGTCCGGTCGTCTTCGCCCCCGCCATGCACACCGAGATGTGGGAGCACCCCGCGACCCAGGAGAACGTGGCGACTCTGCGCCGCCGCGGCTGTGTGGTCATCGAGCCCGCCGTCGGCCGCCTGACCGGTGTGGACACCGGCAAGGGGCGGCTGCCGGACCCCCAGGAGATCTTCGAGGTCGCCCGCCGGGTGCTGACCCGCGGGCCCGAGGCGGTCCGTGCCGATCTGGCCGGACGCCATGTGGTGATCAGTGCCGGAGGCACCCGCGAGCCGCTGGACCCGGTGCGCTACCTGGGCAACCGCTCCACCGGCAAGCAGGGGTACGCCCTGGCCCGCGCCGCCGTGGCCCGGGGCGCCAGGGTGACACTTGTCTCGGCCAACAGCGAGCTGCCCGCCCCGGCCGGTGCCGATGTGGTGCGGGTGGGGACCGCGGTCCAGCTGCGGGAGGCGGTCCTGAAGGCCGCCGCGGACGCCGACGCCGTGGTGATGGCCGCCGCGGTCGCCGACTTCCGGCCCGCCCGCTACGCCCCGGGAAAGATCAAGAAGCGGGACGGGCAGGAGCCCGAACCGGTCGCTCTGGTGCGCAACCCGGACGTTCTGGCGGAAATCTCCGCCGAGCGGGCCCGTCCCGGACAGATCGTCGTGGGCTTCGCCGCCGAGACCGATGACGTTCTCGTGAACGGCCGCGCGAAGCTCGCCCGCAAGGGCTGCGATCTGCTCGTGGTGAACGAGGTGGGGGAGCACAAGACCTTCGGCGCGGAGGAGAACGAGGCGGTGGTGCTCGCGTCGGACGGCGCCGAGACGCCCGTTCCGTACGGCCCGAAGGAGGTCCTGGCCGACCGGGTCTGGGACCTGGTGGCGGCCCGTTTCGCGTGAGCCGGTGACCGGCCGTCGCGCGATCTTCACAAGACATTCGCGTGACCTTCGGCCGTACGTGGGTAGGCATTGCCGGCACCGTGGGTTGATCCAGGGCAGGGAGCGCCCGATCGGACCATGACAGCGATCTGTCATGGGGGCCTTGCTGTATTTCAGCTCGAGGCGAGGTATGTTCCAGGTCATGGCCTGCCCGTTCTGTGGGACGGGGATGCTCTACCGGCGGAAACGCCGGATAAACTGGCCCAGGAACCGCACCGGGCGCAGCCCCCGGGCGGTCCCGCCCATGATCAGCCAGCAGCCGCTGCAACCCCAGGGAGCGATGTGTCCCGCCGCCTGTTCACCTCGGAATCTGTGACCGAGGGTCACCCCGACAAGATCGCTGACCAGATCAGCGACTCCATCCTCGACGCGCTCCTGAAGGAGGACCCGACCTCCCGGGTCGCCGTCGAGACCCTGATCACCACCGGCCTGGTCCACGTGGCCGGTGAGGTGACCACCAAGGCGTACGCCGATATCGCGACGCTCGTCCGCAACAAGGTCCTCGACATCGGCTACGACTCGTCGAAGAAGGGCTTCGACGGCGCCTCCTGCGGCGTCTCGGTGTCCATCGGCTCGCAGTCCCCCGACATCGCCCAGGGCGTCGACTCCGCCTACGAGCTGCGGGTCGAGGGCGACGAGGACGAGCTGGACAAGCAGGGCGCGGGCGACCAGGGCCTGATGTTCGGCTACGCGTGCGACGAGACGCCCGAGCTGATGCCGCTGCCGATCAACCTGGCGCACCGGCTCTCCCGCCGGCTGTCCGAGGTCCGGAAGAACGGGACCATCCCGTACCTGCGCCCGGACGGCAAGACCCAGGTCACCATCGAGTACGACGGCCACAAGGCGGTCCGCCTGGACACCGTCGTCGTCTCCTCGCAGCACGCCTCCGACATCGACCTGGACTCGCTGCTGGCTCCTGACATCAAGGAGTTCGTGGTCGAGCACGTGCTGAACCAGCTCGTCGAGGACGGCATCAAGCTGGACACCGACGGCTACCGGCTGCTGGTCAACCCGACCGGCCGCTTCGAGATCGGCGGCCCGATGGGTGACGCCGGGCTCACCGGCCGCAAGAT
>NZ_RIBZ01000088.1:0-53800 GCF_003721215.1 Streptomyces botrytidirepellens | reverse complement strand
GCCCGCGGTGGCCACCGGCCCGCTGGTGGCGGAGCGCTTCCTCGGCCCGGCGCCCGGGGCGGCGGACTGGCGGCGCCGCTTCGACCGGCGCGCCCCCGGCCGACCACCGGTGGTCCTGTCCGCCGGGGCCTGGGGCGCCGGTACGCGGCTGGCGGCCACCGCACGGATGCTGTCCGCCGCGGGCTATCTGCCGGTGGCGCTGTGCGGCCGGGACGAACGGCTGCGCGACCGGCTGTCCCGGTGCCCGCGGGTGGCGGCCCTGGGCTGGGAACCGGATCTGCCCGGACTGCTGGCCGCCACGCGGGCGCTGGTGGACAACGCGGCCGGACAGACCGCACTGGAAGCACTGGCCACCGGAGTCCCGGTGGTGGGCTACCGCCCCATCCCGGGCCATGGCCGCGAGGGGGTCCGCCGGATGGCCGCCCTCGGCCTGACGGACCACGCGGCGGACTCATGGGAGCTGCTGCGCCTGCTCGACGCGCTCACCGCGCCCTCGGCGCTGCGGGAACGCCGTATCGCCGCGGGCCGACGGCTGTTCGCCACCGACCCCACCGATGTCGCCGCCCGGCTGGCCGAGATGGTGGCCGACGGCGGTGCGGGCGTCATGACGCCCTTCTCGTAACGGAGTGGGTGGACCGCAGCTTCGGCGCGTGCACAGCCGCCGACACATCCGGGTCCACCCTCCCCAAACGCCACTTCCGCCCCCGCTGCCGCTGAGGTGGCGGCGCACTGACGGGAGAGTGGCGGTCAGCTGGTGGCCGCGGCCTCGTACAGGCCACGCCCGGAGCGCTTGGCACGGTCCGTCGTGCGCAACCGCTCCAGCGTGTTGCGCACCGAGTTCACGTTGGTGCGCGTCTCGTCGCGGCCCAGGGCCTCGTTGACCTCGGACGCGCGCATCGGACGGCCCGCCTTCTTCAGGGCGCCGAGCACCGACTCGGCGAGCCCGGTGGAGCGCTCGGAGGAGGTGCCCGCCGCCTTGGCCGTCTTCTCGGTGGCCTTGGCGGTGGCCTTCTCGCTCGTCTGGGCGCTCTTGTCGCTGGGCTTGGCCGCCTTGGTGGTGGCCTTCGCGGTGGCCTTGGTGGCGGTCTTGGCGGTGGTCTTGGTGGTGTCCTTGGCCGCCGCCTTCTTGGCGGGCTTCTTCGCGGCGGTCTTCTTGCCCGCGGCCTTGGTGGCGGTCTTCGTGGCCCGGCCACTGGTGGTGGACTTGGCCTTGCTGCGCTGGCGGCCGATGGCGGCCTTGCGCGTGGCGGCGGGCGTCCGGGTCGCCGGGGCGGCCTCGGCGGCCAGCTTCGGCTCGGCCTCGGTGGCGGTGTCCTCGGCGGCCTTCGCCTCCGCGATGTCACCGTTTCCGGCCTGCGGGAGCGAGGCTCCCGAGAGGGCCTGAAGGCTGCTCAGAGCGGTGCTGACCACCTCCAGCCGCTGGGTGACCGCGTCCAAATCTCCCTTGAGGGCCTCCTGTTGCTTCTCCAGTTGCGGAAGCTCCGCCTTCAGAGCCTCGATCGTCGAGCCCACACTGTTGTCGGCACTCAGCGCGTTCACCATCACTTCGTCCCCTTTCTGGGCGTCTGCGCCCATCGTTGCTGCGATTATGCCTGCTGTTAGGTGTGTGCGGTGCCCTGTGTGCCACCACGCAAAACAACTCGGACCGCCTTGACGGCTACGGAGCAGCCAACTTTCCATGAAGTCACGTGGCACGAACCCCCTTGTCAGACCGGCCGTGTCATCCGCAGGAGTGGCGGCGCGCGTCGTGATGACGACGCATCAGGCGCGAAAAACACCGCGCGCGCCCCATGCCACCTGGATACCGTGCACACCATGACCGAACCGAAGACCGGCACCCTGAAGGTGCCCGGCGCGACGCTGCATTACGAGGTGCGCGGCAGCGGCCCGGTGCTGCTGATGATCCCGGGCGGGGCGGGTGACGCCGCTTCCTACGACCATGCGGCGGCGGCCCTCGCCGACCGGTACACGGTGGTGTCCTACGACCGGCGCGGCGCCTCTCGCAGCACCCTCGACGGCCCGCCCACGGACCAGCGGGTCGAAGTGCACGGCGAGGACGCGTTCCTGCTGCTCGACGCGGTGGCACCGGACGGCGAACCGGCATACGTGTTCGGCTGTAGCGCGGGCGCCATCGTCGCGGTGGACCTGCTCGCGCGTCACCCGGAGCGGGTGCGGCTGGCGATCGCACACGAGCCGCCTCTCGTGGAACTGCTGCCCGACGCCGAGAAACAGCGGGCGTTCTTCGCCGAGGTGCGCGCGGCGTACCGCCGGGAGGGCGTCGGGGCGGCGATGGCGGTGATGGCCGCCGGCACCCTCCCGCAGGAGCAGGCGCCGGAGAAGGAGGACCGCGGGGTACAGCCACCACCGTTTCCGGCCGAGGTGATCGAGCGGATGACGGCCAACCTCCCGTACTACCTGGAGCACATCCTGTGCCCGTTCACCGGCCACACCCCGGATCTGGAGGCGCTGGCGGCCGTATCGGAACGGCTGGTCCCGGCGGGCGGCCGGGAGTCGCACGGGCTGCTGCTGTACCGCCCGGCGGTGGCGCTCGCCGAGCGGCTGGGCACCGAGGTCGTGGACTTCCCCGGCGGTCACACGGGGCTCAGTGAGCACCCGGCGGAGTTCACCGAGGTGTTGAGGGAGATCCTGCCGCGTCGATGAGGGCGGTGAGCCGGCCGGGGGTCATGCTGCCCGGTGCGCGGCGCTCCCGGGCGCAGTCGCCCGCGATCCGTCCCAGCGTCTCGTTGACCGGTGTCGGGATGCCGTGTTCGCGTCCGAGCAGCACGATCTCCCCGTTGAGATAGTCCGTCTCGATCGTACCGGTCCCCCGGGTCAGGCTCTGCCATGAGGAGCCGCCGCCGCGCTCCACCCCGTCGGGCGGCCGTATCTCCACCTTTCCTGAGCGGAGTGCGGCCTGTTCGGCGGCGTCGGCATGGGCGACGCCCGCGGCGTCGAGGACCGCGGTCCCCTCCGCCTTCGCCCGTGCGGCGAGGGCCTGGGCCTCGTCTCCGGTGAGCGGCCCGCAGATCGCCTCGACGGCGTTGACGAGGTTGTTGATGAGCTTGGCGTACTTCCAGCGCATCACGTCCGGTACGACCGGCGCGAGGAACACGGACTCCTCGAGGTCCGCGGCCACCCGCCGGATGGTGTCGTCCGCACCCGACGGATAGCGGCCCAGGCTGAGGATCCCGGTGTACGGGGCGCACGGCGCGGCGACCGCCCCCGGCTCCAGGTGGGTCGAGGGCATCCAGACGCAGACGCCGTACACCCGGCGGAAGCGCCGCAGCGCCAACCGCTCGTTCTCCACCCCGTTCTGGGCGCAGAGCAGCGGCAGCCGCTCCCCCGCGGTGCCGCCGCCGGTGACCGGGCGCGGCGCCCACGCGTCCAGCGCCGCCGCGCCGTCCTGGGTCTTCACGGCGAGGACGAGCACGTCGTCGGGGCCGAGTTCGACGTCCTCGGGTCCCGTGACGACGGACACCGGGACCTCATGGACGGACTCGGGCGCCGTGAAGCGCAGTCCGCGGTCGCGCAGCGCCTCGTAGTGGGCGCCGCGCGCCACCAGGACGACGTCATGGCCGGCGAGATGGAGCCGGGCGCCGATCGTGCCGCCGACCGCGCCCGCTCCGATGATGATGTATCGCACCAGGACCCTTTCCCCGTGGGTGGTAGAAACAACGTACCTGCACGGACCTGTTGGAAGAGCCCGAGGGGATACGATGAAACTGCGCTGTGCCGTGCTCGACGACTACCAGGACGTGGCCCTGTCCTCGGCCGACTGGTCGGGGGTCCGCGACGCGGTGGACGTGGTGGCGCACCGGCGCCACTTCCCCGACCGGGACGCGCTGGTCGAGGCGATCGGGGACTGCGAGATCGTGGTCATCATGCGGGAGCGCACCCCGTTCCCCGCCGAGCTGTTCGCCCGGCTGCCCCGGCTGAGGCTGCTCATCACCACCGGGATGCGCAACGCGTCCGTCGATCTGGAGGCGGCCGCCCGGCACGGGATCACCGTGTGCGGCACGGCCAGCTCTTCCGAGCCGCCCGTCGAGCTGACCTGGGCGCTGATCCTCGGTCTTGCCCGCCACCTGGTGGCGGAGAGCACGGCGCTGCGGGACGGCGGGCCGTGGCAGAGCACGGTCGGCATGGATCTGCACGGCCGTCGGCTCGGCCTGCTGGGTCTTGGCAAGATCGGCACCAAGGTGGCGCGGGTCGGCCAGGCGTTCGGCATGGACGTGGCCGCCTGGAGCCGGAACCTGACCCCTGCGCGGGCGGCCGCGGAAGGCGTCGGATTCGTCTCCTCCAAGGAGGAGTTGCTGGAGACCAGCGACGTGGTCTCGGTGCATCTGGTGCTCAGTGACCGTACCCGGGGGCTGCTCGGCGCGCCGGAGCTGCGGCGGATGCGCCCCACGGCATACCTGGTGAACACCTCCCGCGCGGCCATCGTGGATCAGGCGGCGCTCGCGGACGCCCTGCGGGGCGGCTGGATCGCGGGCGCGGGCGTCGATGTGTTCGAGGAGGAGCCGCTGGGTCCGGAGCACCCGTTCCGTACGCTGCCGAACCTGCTCGGCACCCCGCACCTGGGCTATGTGACCCGGCGCAACTACGAGGGCTACTACCGCGACGCGGTGGAGGACATCCGCGCCTATCTCGCGGGCGAGCCGGTCCGTGTCCTCACCGCTCCGTAGGGGTCACCGCTCAGGAGGGGTCATCGCTCAGGGTGTCCAGGGCCATGACGGCGACATGGAGCCGGGACCGCTGGGCGCCGGACTCCAGGTTGCCGCCGACCAGTCGCTCGATGGTGTGCAGGCGCTGGTAGAAGGCCTGCCGTGACAGTCCGGCCTGTTTGGCGGCGACCGACTTGTTGCCCGCGGCGTCGAGGTACTGGCGCAGGATGGCCAGCAGGTCGCCGCCGTGCCGTTGGTCGTGCTGCATCAGCCGGCCGAGCTGCCGTTCCACGTAGTTCTGGACGCGGACGTCGTCGCGCAGCGTGTACAGCAGTTCCGGCAGCCCGAGGTCGGCGGACACGTGGAACGGCCGCCGCGGGGTGGCGGGGCCGATGGCGTCCGCGACCTCCTCGGCCTGCCGGAACGACCGCGCCACCTGGTCGAGCGCGGTCACGCCAGGGCCGACCGCGAGGACGGCTTCCTCGCCGAGCGTCTCCTCGGTGACCCGGCCGATGCGCTCCACGACGGGCTGCCACGCCGCGGCGAGCGGCAGGGTGAGCAGGACGCCGGTGCGGTCCGGGGCGAGCCTGCCGACCAGGGCGTGGATCCCGGCGCCGCGCAGGTCATCGCCGACCCGGCTGTCCAGGTCGGCGCGGTCGGCGGCGTCGGGCCGGTGGCCGAGGGCCACGGCGATGAAGAGGTGGCCGACGGTCGGCAGGCCGAGGGCCTCGACCCGGATGCGGGACTCGGTGCGGGAGAGGTGGCTTCCGTGCCGCAGCTCCAGCAGGGCCGACGCGCGGGCCTCCCGGTCCCACTGGGTGTGGCCGGTCATCCGGGCCAGGGTGAGGGCGGTCGCGGCGCGCCGGAGGATCAGGGTGTGTTCGGGGCCGGAGGCCGGGCCGGTCTGGTCGGGCAGCGCGACCAGGCGCCCCCAGCGCTGTCCGTCGTGTTCGACGGGGGCCACCAGCCAGCCCTCCGGCCCGCTGGGCGCCGCGTGGTCGGGGGTCGGGGTGGCGCGGGAGCGGCGCTGCCACGCCTCCAGGATCGGGCCGCCGGGGCGGCCCGCCGTGCAGACGATCACGGCGTGGTGCACCAGGTTCTCCAGCACCACCGACCGTCCCATCAGGTCGGCCGCGACCTGGACCAGCTCTTCCGGCCGGGCGCCGCGCAGCGTCAGGTCGGTGAAGAGTTCGTGGACCTGGTGGGAGCGGCGCAGCAGTTCGCCCTGGGCGTCCAGGATCAGCGCGTGGACGGTCTGGGTGACCTCGATGAAGCGGATGCCGTGGGAGAGCACGATGAGCGGGAGGTCCCGGGACCGGCAGGCGGCCACCAGATCCGGGGGCACCTGCTGGTACCGGCGGCCCAGCTCCACGACCAGCCCGGCCGCGCCGACGTCGGCGAGCTGGTCGGCGTAGCCGCGCAGCCGGGTGGGGTCGTTGGGCTGGGGCATGCCGGTGGTGAGCACCAGTTCGCCGCCCTCCAGGAACGACGCCGGGTCCAGCAGTTCGGTGACGTGGACCCACCGGACGGGGCGGTTCAGCCGGTCCTCGCCGGCCATGACCCGGGGCAGTCCCGCGGCGATCACGGGCAGCCGCAGAACGTCGGCGACGGTGAGCAATGCCATCCGGCCCGCTCCCTCCCTGCACTGTGTCCGCCGCGGCGGGCGGATATCCGAAAAGTCCCGGCGGCCCCGGGGAGGCGGGGCGCCGGGACTCCAGGATCTCAGGGTCGGCGCGCGATGAGGTCGGCGACGGTGGCGATGGGCGAGGTACGGGTGCGCCCGCCCGCCTCGTGCCGGTCGGCCAGCCGGTAGGCGACGTACAGTCCGCGCACCCCGAGCCAGCGGAACGGCTCCGGCTCCCAGGTGCCCGGGCGGTGTCCGGTCCACGGCAGCCGGGTCAGCCGGGTGTCCCGCTTCAGCACCAGGTCGGTGAGGGTGCGGGCGGCCAGGTTGGTGGAGGTGACCCCGTGGCCGACGTAGCCCCCGGCCCAGCCGGTGCCGGTGGCCCGGTCCAGGCCGACGGTGGCCGACCAGTCGCGGGGCACGGCGAGGACCCCGCACCAGGCGTGGTCGACGCGGACGCCGGTGGTCTGCGGCAGCATGCGCTGGAGGGTCTGGGTGAGCTGGCCGATCGTACGGTCGCTGACCCGGCCCGAGTCGTCGGTGCGGGATCCGAAGCGGTACGGAACGCCGCGCCCGCCGATCGCGATCCGGTCGTCCGGGGTGCGCTGGGCGTACATGTGGCCGTGTGCGGTGTCGCCGAGGGTCTCCCGGCCCTCCCAGCCGATCTCCTTCCAGATCTCCTCGGGGAGCGGCTCGGTGACGATCATCGAGCTGTTCATCGGCAGCCAGGCCCGCCGCAGCCCCTTGAGGGAGGCGGTGAACCCCTCGGTCGCGCGGAGCACCACAGGGGCGCGGACCGTGCCGTGCGCGGTGAGCGCGCGGCCCGGTTCGATGGCGGTGACGGGTGACTTCTCGTAGATCGTGACGCCGAGCCGCTCCACCGTCTCGGCGAGCCCCCGGACCAGGGCGGCGGGCTGGAGCCGGGCGCAGTGCGGGGTGTACGCGCCGGCGGTGACGCCGTCGATGGCGATGTGCCGCGCGGACTCCTCGGGGGTGAGCAGGACGGACTCCGGCACGCCCCACTCGTGGTCCTGCTCGACCTTGTGCCGCAGCCGGGTGGCCTGGGCGGGGGTGCGGGCGACCCGCAGGGTGCCGCCCTTGACGATGTCGGCGTCGATGCCCTCGCGCGCGGCGACGGCGATGACCTCGTCCACGGCCTCGTTCATGGCCTGCTGCCAGTCGAGGACGGCGTCGCGGCCGCAAGTGCGGGCCAGCCGGTCCCGGGCGCCGGGGATCAGTCCGGAGGCCCAGCCGCCGTTGCGGCCGGAGGCTCCGAAGCCCGCGAATTCGGCTTCCAGGACCGTGACCCGCAGGGACGGGTCGGCCTTCTTGAGGTAGTAGGCGGTCCACAGTCCGGTCATTCCGGCGCCCACGACGCACACATCGGCGTCGCGGTCGCCGGGCAAAGCCGGGCGTGGGGCGGGCAGTTCGGCGAACCAGTGGGCGACGCGCCCGTTGACCGGTGCCGTGGTGGCGGACATGGGGTCCTCTCGCGGTGTGGGGGTGGCCGGGGAACCGGGTCAGACGCCGAGCAGACCGGGCAGCTCGGACAGGTCCTTGATCTCCTCGTACGGCTGGAAGGCGGCCGAACCGGGGAAGCCGTACCGGTTGACCCAGATCCGCCGCATGCCCTCATACCGCTTGGTCGGCATGATGTCGTACTCCCAGCCCTGGGCGGTGTGGATGATGTCCTCCGGGCCGCGGCCGGTGGCCTTCATGAGGTATTCGAAGGCCTGCGGCAGCGGCTTGAACGCCCCCGCCTGCTCGGCCGTGAGGACGTAGTCCCACTCCACGCCCAGCTCGTCGACGGCGTAGGAGATCAGGTCGTCCTCGCTGTTGGAGAGGATGGCGATGTCGTACTCGCCCTTGAGGCGGCGCAGCGCGTCGGGGACCTCGCGGAACGGCTTGAACTTCTTGATGGCCTCGATGAGGGCCTCGCCGTCCTCGTCGCGGTACTCCAGGCCGTGCAGCAGCATGACGTTGTGCAGGGTGCGGCGGACGGTCTCCCGGTACGGGCGGTAGTGGTCCACGACGCCCTGGAACCGCATCACGTACGCGTCGTGGTGGAACTGGTCGGGGTCGACGCCGAGCTCGGCGAGGCGGTCCTTGACGATCTCGTGGGTGGCAGTGCGGGTGTCGAAGTTGATGAGGGTGCGGTAGCAGTCGAAGGAGACGAGCTTGCGCATGGAGCGGTCCTTTCGGTCGTGGGAAGGGGGCGGAGCGGGACGGAAACGGCGCGGTCAGGCGCGGCGGCTGGCTTCCGTCAGGCCCAGGTCCTTGGTTTCGGGGGCGAGGACGATGGAGGCGATGAGGCCGATGATGGTGATGCCCGCGCCCATCGCGAGGGTGCCGCGCACGCCGAAGTCGGCGGTGAGCATGGGCAGCAGGAAGGTGCTGGAGGCGGAGCCGACCCGGCTCATGGCGGTGGCCACACCGACGCCGGTGGCGCGCAGGTCGGTGGGGAACAGCTCGCTCGGATACACGAACTGGAGTCCGCTGCCCGCGGCCTCGAAGAACTGGAACCCGGCGAAGAGGGCGACCACCAGGAACGCGTAGTGCAGCGGCAGCACGATCAGGGCGATGAGGCAGACGTTGATGCAGGCGAAGCTGCCGATGAGCAGGGGCCGTCGGCCGATCCGGTTGACCACGAGCAGCCCGACGGCCGTGCCCGCCACCGCGATCGTGGTGATGAGCGCGCTGGCGCCGAAGGTGCTGCCCACCCCGAACGACTCCAGCATCTGCGGCTGGAAGGACCGTACGGCGAAGGCGGGCGCCACCTGACAGATCCAGAACACCGAACAGAACAGGGCGGGGATCGCGTAGCCGCGGCGGAAGATCTCCGCCAGGTTGCCCAGACCCGAGCCGCCGCGCTTCGCCCCGCTCTCGGCAAGCAGTTCCTCGCTGCTGACCTCCTGGTGGAGGTGTTTGCGTACGACCTCCTTGGCCTCATCCACCCGGCCGCGGGAGGCGAGCCAGCGGGGCGACTCGGGCACTCCGGCCCGGAAGAAGATGAAGATCACGGCGGGGACCGCTCCGGAGGCCAGCATCCACCGCCAGGCGTCGTCGCCGGTACCCATCAGCAGCCAGCCGGCCCAGAAGCTGACGCCGTAGCCGACCCACCAGGCGAGGACCAGGCCGGACAGGGCGGGGCCGCGGATCTTGCGCGGCACCAGCTCGGTGGTCAGGGCGGACGCGATCGGGTAGTCGGCGCCGATCGCGATGCCGATCAGCAGCCTCAGCACCAGCAGCTGCCACGCCTCGGTGACGAAGAACTGGAGGGCCGAGAAGACCACGAAGGTGATCAGGTTGAGCACATACATCAGATGGCGGCCGACGCGGTCCGTGATCGGTCCGAAGACCGCGCCTCCGATGAAGACGCCGACCAGGACGGAGGCGGCGATCAGCCCCTCCCACATGGTGTTCAGGCTGAGCGCCGGGGTGATCAGGCTGAGGGCGACGCCCATGATGCCCAGCAGATAGCCGTCGCAGAACGGGCCGCCCATGGCGACGGCGACCATCCTGCGGTGAAAGCCGGTGACGGGGGCTTCGTCGAGGCTGTGGACTCTGGCGGTGGATTCTTGCGATGCGTTGGACAAGGACATGCTTGAGACTCCTGGGGACGAGGAGGAGGCGCTGAGGCGCGGGGCGATGCGACCCATCGGTGCGGCATCGGGCGTCAAGCATTCGTGCGGGGCGCGGCGGGGGGCCGCGGGGTGTGCTGCCGGGAACGGGCAGGTGACGGGATGACGGATGGCCATCACCATGGTTCAGCCGTCCGGTACCGTCAACGGCCATCCTGTTCCATCGCCGGGCCCGTGGTGGACACTGTGTACGCCTGGTCCGCACCGGGGATGCGCAGGACTTTGGCCCCGGAGCGGTGGCGTCGGCCGGGACACAGCGTCCACAACGGCCCGCCGGAGCGGACACTGTGCCCGTTGCCCCGCTGCGCGGGTGCGGTCAGGGTGTGGGCATCCGTTGCGCACCCTTCCTGACCTCGGGAGAACCGTCATGACACTCCGGTGTGAGCCTCCGGGCGGCGTGAGCGAGCCGTCGGGAGGCGGCCGTGGGTGACCGGCTCGTCGTCCTGTACAACGACCACCTGCCGTACAACCGCGAGCGGATCGAGTCCCTGGCGCGGACCGTGTACGCGACCGAGGAGGAGCTGCCCGCGCTGCTCCCCGGTGCGGACACCCTGCTCGCCTGGTGGCCGCTGAGCCCGGCCGTGGCCGCCTCGTGGCCCGACGACCCCGCGAAGGCGCCCCGCTGGGTGCATGTGGCCGCCGCGGGGGTGGACCCGTATCTGTTCCCCGCGCTGACCGGCAACCCGGATGTGGTGCTCACCAACTCGCGCGGTGTGTACGACCAGCCCATCGCCGAATACGTCCTCGGGCTGATCCTGTCCCTCGCCAAGGACTTCCCCGGCATGTGGGACCACCAGCGGGGCCGTCAGTGGCGGCCGCGCGACAGCGAGCGGATCGGCGGCCGGACCGTGTTGGTCTGGGGCACCGGGTCCATCGGCCGGGCCGTGGCCCGGCTGCTGCGCGCGGTCGGCATGCGGGTGAGCGGCGCGGGCCGCACCCCGCGCACCGAGGACCCCGACTTCGGCACCGTGCACGGGCCGGCGACCCTGCGCACCGGGCTGGGCGAGGCCGACTACGTGGTGCTGGCCGCCCCGCTCACCCCGGCCACCCGCGGCATGGTGGACGCCTCGGTGCTGGCGGCCATGAAGCCCGGCGCCCGGCTGGTCAACGTGGGGCGGGGGCAGCTGGTGGACGAACCGGCCCTGGTCGACGCCCTGTCCGGCGGGAGGCTGGCCGGTGCCGCGCTGGACGTGTTCGCCCGGGAGCCGCTGCCCGCCGCCTCCCCGCTGTGGGAGCTGCCGGGCGTCATCGTGTCCCCGCACACCGCGGGTGAGGTGGTCCACTGGCGCCACGACCTGGCCGAGCTGTTCCTGGACAACCTGCTCCGCCGGGCCGAGGGCCGTCCGCTGCGCAACGTGGTCGACAAGGAGCTGGGTTACGTCAGGTAAGTGGTGGCCACCGCTCCGTTTCACCCTGGCTCCGGCCGGAAAGCCGCAGGGGACGGGGAAAAACCCATCGGCCCGCAGACGGAGGGGAACGTGGCGCACACCACACCAGGTCAGGGCACAGGCGCCGAGCGGATCCGGGAGGACACCAGAGGGCAGGGCACCCCGCCGACCCGGCGGGGCCTGCTCTCGGTGACGGCGGCGGCCGGTCTCGGTCTGCTCGCCGGATGCGGCGAGCAGAACACCGACTGGGCCAAGCCGTCCAGGAGCCCCACGCCCTCCAAGGGCCGCAGGACCGCCGCCGCGGGCTCCGACAACAAGGCCGGCCGCTCCCCGTCGCCGCGGCCGACGAAGCGACGACCCGAACTCCCCCGCGGCGGCCGTGATCTGTCCCGGTACCGCCTGGTGGGGTACTGCGGACTGCCCGGCGCCGCCGCACTCGGCCGGCTCGGTACCGGTGACCTGAACCAGCGGGTCAAGGAGATCGAGAAGACCGCGCGCGACTACGCCGCCGACCGGGAGCCACTGCCGGTCCTCGAACTGCTCGCGACCGTCACCAACAGCTCAGCGGGATCGGACGGCACCTATCGCACCCGGGTCCCGGACGACACCATCCGCCGTTTCCACGACGCGGCCCGGCGCCATGAGGCGCTGCTGCTGCTCAACATCCAGCCCGGCCGGGCGTCGGCGCTGGACGAGGTCAAGGCGCTGCGCAAGTGGCTCGTCAAGCCCGATGTGGGCATAGCGCTGGACCCCGAGTGGGACATGGGCCCGGGAGAGGTGCCGGGCGACACCTACGGCCACACCAGCGGACAGGAGCTGACCGACGTGGCGCGCTATCTGTCCGGGATCGTGGAGGAACACGATCTGCCGGAGAAGCCGCTCGTCTTCCACCAGGTGGCGGTGTCCGTGGTCCGCGACCAGTCCGCGCTGCGCCAGCAGCCCGGCGTCGTCATGATCAAGAGCGCGGACGGCATCGGCTCGCCGGGCATGAAGCGCGACACCTGGCGGCAGCTGGTCAGGGACCAGCCGGAGGGGCTGCGCACCGGCTTCAAGCTGTTCTACGAGGAGGACGCCGAGACCAGCCGGCTGATGACCCCGAAGGAGGTGCTGGCCCTGCGGCCGCGCCCGGAGTACGTCATGTTCGAGTGACACCCATGAGGCCGCCCCCGGTCCCGAGGGACCGGGGGCGGCCTCATGTCGCCCAGACGGCGACATCGGTCAGGTGCGTGGCGCGGTGGCCACGGTGACCGGCTCGTGTTCGGAGCGCTCGCCCGCACCGGGCCGGGTGAAGCGCATCAGGACGCAGGCGCCCGCGTACAGCACCGCCACCACGAGCAGCAGGGCCTGGTAGCCGGTGACCAGCGCGAGATATTCGAGGGTGCCGCCGACCAGCGAGCCGAGCAGGTTGGCGCCGAAGGCCGCCGTGGGGTCGGAGGCCACGGCCAGCCGGTCGGAGAAGATGAGGTTGGCGCAGAAGATGGGGGCGAAGGCCAGCGCGATCGCGGCGGCGAGGCGCCCCGCGAAGGGCAGTCCGAGCACCAGATGGGCCGGGATGAGCCAGGAGACGGCCAGGGTCGCGAACAGCAGGAGCTGAAGCGCCGGCTGGTTGAGCTTGCGGATCCGGCGCCGTACCTCGACCGCGGACAGGACGGCCAGCAGCACACCGGCGAAGACCATGGCGTTGACCAGCCAGGTGGTGCCGAAGTACAGCGCGAAGCCGATCACGTTCTTGGTTTCGAGCAGCATGAACGCGGCGCCGAGCAGGAACATGTCCGCGTACCGGACGGTCCGCCGCAGCGTGACGCCGGTCAGCCGCACCGACGCCAGGGTCACCAGCAGGATCGCGCCCAGCACCCCGAGGTAGAAGGTGGGGATGGTGCGGTGCAGCAGGTACGGGAACGGGTGGTCGTCGCTCGCCGCCTTCGGCACCGGCCCGGACGCCTTCCACGTGGCATCGCAGGACTGGGCGGCCGGGGTGGTGCCCGCGACGAGGATCGCGGCCCTCTTGTTCCCGTAGTGGGTGATGCAGGGCGCGTGCCCGAAGACGGAGGTGAGGGTGCCGGCGAAGCGGTCGATGAGCCAGTTCTGCCGGTAGTAGTTGTACATGGCGAACGCGCCGCCGGGGGCGAGATGGCGATGAGCCGCCTCGAACGCCTGCCGGGTGAACAGGTAGCTCTCCAGGCGCAGGTTGCTGGCCCCGGACACCAGGGTCAGGGAGTCCGGCAGCGCGAGGACGATCAGGTCGTAGCGGGCGTCGGTCTGCTCCAGGAAGGCCCGCCCGTCGTTGATGTGGACGTGCACCCGCGGGTCGTCGTACGGCCGGGCCGGGTGCAGGGACGCGCCGACCTCCTGAAGCCTCGGGTCGATCTCCACGGCGTCCACGCGCCGGGCCCCGTGGGCGAGGGCGAGGGCGACGTCGTTGCCGTTGCCCGCGCCGATGACCAGCACCCGGCGGTGGGAGTTGCGCGGGGTCTCGCGATAGGGCTGGTCGTACGGTGAACCGGGCTTCGTCAGCGCCTTCAGCGGGGCGATGGACTGATGCGGAACACCGTTGGCGGCGATGTTGTAGTCGCGGGCGGCCGAGGCCGACTTCTTGACCTCGATCTTGTAGTACGGCGACCAGGAGATGCCGGTGGCCGCCGACTCCAGCGCCAGCACCGCCACCATCACGGCCAGCGGAATCGCGGACCGGAGGATGTTGCGCCGCCCGACCAGCACCAGCATCGCCAGCGCCGCGAGCACACCCCACACCACCGACGGGGCGCGCAGCCAGGACAGCAGCGCGAAGGACACCGAGCCGGTGAGGGAGCCGAGCAGGTCGAAGCGGTACGCCTCCAGCGACGGCAGCTGCCGGAACTGGTCGGCCGTCATCTTGCCGATCGCCATCATGATGAGCGCGGTCAGCCCGAACAGCACGGGCAGGGTGACCCACTGCGGCAGACCGGTGGTCTTCACGGCGGTGAAGTAGATGACCTCGCCGCTGCTCTGCCGCACCTGGACGGGAAACTCCCGGACCAGGACGACGAGGACGGCCAGCGGGATGGGCGCCCAGCGGGTGAGCCACTGCCCGCGGCCGGCGGGAAGGAGGAATCCGAGGCCGATTCCGAGGAACGAGCCCAGGAGGATGAAGTTCGAGAAATAGCTCAGATGGACGATATTGGCGCCGGTCCACCGGATCAGCGCCAGCTCGACGAAGAGCATGGTGGCGCTGGCCAGCAGCAGCCTCGCGCGCACGTTTTGCGGTCCAGGGCTGTGCTCCATGTCGGCCCACGCTGTCATCACAGGCGGGGCAGGTCGAGCACCAGCAGGGCGGTCCGACCGCCCCCGGAGCACATCTCACCTGATGGGCCCAATCGCTCGCACACGGCGGCCGCGGCGCTGTTGCGGACCGGGTGTCCGGAGCGAAAATGGTGGTGCTTGTCTCTGTTGTGCTTGTCTCCGGAGAGAAGGTGCACACCATGCCCAGGGGATCGAGCCCGAAGCGGGAGAGACAGTACGAACACATCAAGGAGAGCGCGAAGGAGCGCGGCGCGAGTGAGCGCCGGGCAGAGGAGATGGCCGCCCGGACGGTGAACAAGGAGCGAGCCCGCTCCGGAGAGGCCCGGAAGGCGAGCCGTATCTCCACCGAGGACATGTCGCCCTCACGGCGCGGCGGCAAGCGGTCGCACACCGGGGCGCAGGGCCCCACGCGGGACCAGCTCTACGCCGAGGCCAAGCGCCGGAACATCGAGGGCCGGTCCCAGATGAACAAGTCCCAGCTGAAGAAGGCCCTGGGGAAGTAGCCCCGGGAAACACCGGCCCGGGAACACCGATCCGTCAGTGTTCCTGGGCCGTGGGGCGCACCATGATCTCGTTGACGGCCGCGTGCGCGGGCTGGGTGACCATGAAGCCGATGCAGCGGGCGACGTCCTCGGCGTGCAGCCAGTCCTGCCGTGGCATCCCGGCGGCGACGGCCCCCGTCGTGGCATTGTCGGTCATCTCCGTGGTGGTCATGCCGGGCTCGACCAGCCCCACCCGTACGGAGCGCCCGGTCACCTCCTGGCGCAGCGCCTCGCTGAACGCGCCGACCGCGTGCTTGGTCGCCGAGTAGATGCTGTTGCGCGGCCGGGCGACCCGGCCCGCGACCGAGCTGAGGGACACCAGGTCGGCGACCCCGCGCGGGCCCTCCGCCGCCGCGCGCAGCAGATGCGGCAGCGCCTGCTGCGAGGTGTGCAGGACGGCCTTGAGGTTGAGGTCGACCATGCGCTCCCAGTTCTCGGGGTCGCCGTCCTCGACCCCGGCGACCGCCACGAACCCCACGCTGTTCACCAGCACGTCCAGCCGCCCGAACCGCTCGGCCGCCTCGTCGGCGCAAGCCCGCGCCTGGGCCGCGTCCCGCAGGTCGGCGGTCAGCGGCACACAGGCGCGACCCAGGTCCCGGACGCCGGAGGCCAGCTCCTCCAGCCGGTCGGTACGGCGGGCGATCAGCGCGAGGTCGGCCCCCTGCCGGGCCAGGAGGCGGGCGGTGGCCGCCCCGATCCCGCTGGACGCGCCGGTCACCAGCGCCACGCAACCGGCGAGCGGCGCGCCGCCGTGGCCGGTGTTCGGGTCCGTCACCTGTGCTCCCTGGTGCTGCGAGTGCGTTCCAGGGGTTCGGGTACCCGATCCGCGTCCGTTGATCGCCCGCCCGCCGCTCCCGTACCTCCTTCGGCGGTCGCTAGAAGGCGCCGCTGTACGCGTTGAGCGCGGGCTGGCCGCCGAGGTGCGCGTACAGCACCGTGGAGTCCTTGGATATGTCGCCGTTGCGTACGAGGTCGATGAGCCCGGCCATGGACTTGCCCTCGTAGACCGGGTCGAGGATCACGCCCTCCAGGCGGCCGGTGAGCCGGATGGCGTCGAGGGTGGAGTCCACCGGGATGCCGTAGAGGTCCCCCGCCCAGCCCTCCAGCAGGGTGATCTCCTCGTCGCGCAGGTCCCGGCCGAGGCCGATCAGCTCGGCGGTGTTCCGCGCGATCTTCGCCACCTGGGCGTGGGTCTCGGCCGGTTTCGCGGAGCCGTCGATGCCCAGCACCCGGCGGGGGCGGTCCTGGCCCGCGAAGCCCGCGATCATCCCGGCCTGGGTGGAGCCGGTGACGCTGCACACCACGATGGTGTCGAAGAAGACGCCCAGCTCGCGTTCCTGCCGCTCGACCTCGTACGCCCAGTTGGCGAAGCCCAGCCCGCCCAGCGGATGGTCGGAGGCACCGGCGGGGATGGGGTACGGCGTGCCGCCCGCGGCGCGCACCTGGTCCAGGGCATGGGTCCAGCTGTCCTTGAAGCCGATGCCGAATCCGGCGTCGACCAGCTGGACGTCCGCTCCCATGATGCGGGACAGCAAGATGTTGCCGACCTTGTCGTTGACCGCGTCGGGCCAGTCCACCCAGCTCTCCTGCACCAGGACGGCCTTCAGCCCCAGCTTGGCGGCCACGGCGGCGACCTGGCGGGTGTGATTGGACTGCACCCCGCCGATGCTCACCAGCGTGTCGGCGCCCTGTCGCAGCGCGTCGGGAACCAGGTATTCGAGCTTGCGGGTCTTGTTGCCCCCGTAGGCCAGCCCGCTGTTGCAGTCCTCCCGCTTGGCCCAGATGCGGGCCCCGCCCAGGTGGTCGCTGAGCCGGTCGAGGGGGTGAACGGGGCTGGGTCCGAAGAGCAGGGGGTGGCGGGCGAAGTCGTCGAGGGGCATGACGGGCTCCTTGGGGCCGGTGGGGCTGGTGCGCCGTGGCGTGTGCGCCGTGTTCCGTGTGCAGCCCTACCCCGTCGCCCGACCGGCCTATGCGTGTAGGCCGTTCGGGGTCGGTCGGCGCGCCCGGTCCACGGATCGCGGCGGACCATCGAAGCCAGTGTCCCTGTCCGCCCCACTCCTCCAGGGAAGCCGCGACCATGCCGCTGTACTTCGCCGACTCGTCCGAATCACTGGTTCCGGACGCGCACGCCGGTTTCGCCACCGCCCACGCCGCCCTCGTGGAGCACCATCCCGGCCACGGGTACTTCCGCTCCCGTGTCACCTCGCCCGCCCGCCGGGTCGGGCTGGTCTCGGGCGGCGGGTCCGGCCATGAACCACTGCACGCCGGATTCGTCGGCGCCGGGATGCTGGACGCCGCCTGTCCCGGCCGGATCTTCGCCTCGCCGCACAACCGGCAGATCTTCGAGGCCAGCCGCGCCGTCGCCGGGGACGACGGCGTGCTGCACCTGGTCAAGAACTACACCGGCGACCGCATCAACTTCGGCATCGCCGCCGAACGCCTCCATCACGAGGGCATCCGCTGCGAGCGGGTGCTGATCGACGACGACCTCGCCACCGACTCCGACGAGATCGCCGTCGGCCGCCGCGGCACCGGCGCCACCCTGCTCGTGGAGAAGATCCTCGGCGCCGCCGCCGACGAGGGGCGCGGCCTGGACGAGCTGGTGGCGCTCGGCGTCGATCTGACCCGCCGCTCCCGCAGCCTCGCCGTCGCGTCCGCAGCGCACACCACCCCGGCCTCCGGGACCCCGGCGTTCGACCTGCCCGAGGACGTGCTGGAGTTCGGCGTCGGCATCCACGGTGAGCGCGCCGACAAGACGGTGCCGCACGCGCCGCTCAGCAAGCTGGTCGAGACCATGACGGACCGGCTGCTGGCCGCCCTCCCCCATGGCCCGCGGCCCCGGGTGCTCGCGCTGGTCAACGGTCTGGGGTCGGTCACGTCGCTGGAGCTGTACGGGATCCACCACATCCTCGCCAAGGCCCTCGACGCCCGGGACACCGCCCTCGACCGGTCGCTGACCGGCACCTTCGTCAGCGCCCTCGACATGCGTGGCTTCTCGCTGACCCTGCTCGCCACCGACGACGAGGCCCTGCGGCTGTGGGACGCCCCCGCCCGCACCCCGGCCTGGCCCCTGTGACCCCGCCCACCGGTCCTAGCCCCAAGGAGCCTCCGCAGCCATGTCCGTGAACCACGCCCCGCGCACCCTGACCCGCGCCACCGTCACCGCCTGGCTGATGCGCTTCGGCGCCACGGTACGGTCCGTCGAGCCCGAGCTGACCGCCCTCGACCAGCAGGCGGGCGACGGTGACTTCGGCGCCAACCTCGCCACCGGGATGGACGGGGTGCGCCGCGCCCTGGAGAGCCTGTCCGCCGCCCCGACAGTCGGCGAGGACACCGCGGCGACACCGCTCGCCGCGGCCGCCGGGGTCTTCCTCGACGACGTCGGCGGCACCAGCGGCCCGCTGTTCGGCCTGCTCTTCCAGGAGCTGGCCGACGCGGTCGCCGCGGCCGCCCCCACCCCGCCCGGCACCGGCGAACTGGCCGCCGGGATCGCCGCCGGGACGGCCGCGATCCAGCGGGTCGGCGAGGCCGAGGTCGGCGACAAGACCATGATCGACGCCCTCCTCCCGGCCGCGAAGGCGCTCGCCGACTGCCCGCCGACCGCCGACCCGTCCCGCTCGCTGCGGCTGGCGGCGGTGGCCGCCCACCGCGGCGCCCGGGCCACCGCCTATCTGCGCGCCCGGCGCGGGCGGGCCAGCTACACCGGGGACCACGCGGTCGGCGTCCCCGACCCGGGTGCCCTGGCGGTGGCGCTGCTGTTCGCCTCCGCCGATGGTGAACTGACCACCGTTAGCAGACTTCCGGAGCATCGGGGCGCCGAATACTGAGGCTTTAGGGATCTTCATGAAATTCGGGCAGTTCCGCGGAGGTGGGGTGTCATTCGCCACTACCGTGAACGGTCATGAGCGGGGCCACGTCGGGCAGGCGAAAAGGAAACCTCGCTGGCTCGATCGAAGGTGACCGGGAGAAGCAGTGCACCAGGACACCCCCACCCGTGTGGCAAACCCGCAAGCCCCCGCGGAACGACCGGCACGGGGTGAGGGCGCGGCCCAAGGCAAGGCCCGCGACGCCTACTTCGACAACGCGAAGTACCTCACCATCGTACTGGTGGCCTGTGGCCACGCATGGGAACCACTGACGTACGGCAGCCGGGCCTCCATGGCGGTCTACCTCCTGGTGTACGCGTTCCACATGCCCGCCTTCGCGCTGATATCGGGCTACTTCTCGCGCACCTTCGACATGGCGCCCAAGCGGCTCCAGCGGCTGGTCACCGGGGTGGTCGTGCCGTACGTCGTCTTCGAGATCGCGTACACCCTCTTCTCCCGCTGGGCGCAGGACAACCCGGACGAGCCGTTCAGCCTGCTCGACCCGTGGTACGTGATGTGGTTCCTGGTCGCGCTGTTCATCTGGCGGATCACCACTCCGCTGTGGCTGGCGCTGCGCCATCCGGTGCCGGTCGCGCTGGCCGTGGCCGCGATCGGCTCGCTCTCGCCGGAGACCGGCGGCGACCTCTCGCTCCAGCGGACCCTGGCGTTCCTGCCGTTCTTCGTGCTCGGACTCACCCTCCGCCAGGAGCACTTCGCCCGGCTGCGCACCTGGCGGGCGCGGTGGATCGCCCTGCCGGTCGGACTCGTGGCGCTGGCCACGGCGTACGTGGTGGCGCCGTGGTTCAACTCGGAGTGGTTCTACCACCGCAAGAGCGTCGCGGCCCTGGACGGCGTACCGGAGTGGGCCGGGCTGCTGTCCACGCCCGTCCTCTTCGTGGGGGCGCTGGTGCTGACGGCCTGCTTCCTGGCCTGGGTGCCCGGGCGGCGCACCTGGTTCACGGTGCTCGGTGCGGGGACGATGTACGGCTATCTGCTGCACGGCTTCATCATCAAGGCGTCCCGCTTCGGCCGGTGGTACGACTATCCGTGGCTGCACACCCCGCTCGGCGAGCTGACGGTGACCGCCGCGGCCGTCGCCATGATCACGGTGCTGTGCACGGCGCCGGTGCGGCGGGTCCTCCGCGGAGTGGTCGAGCCGCGCATGGAGTGGGCGTTCCGGCGCGCAGGGAACAAGACGTAGCGAGCCCTACAAGGTAGAGAGCCCTACGACAAAGTAAACAGCACTAGCGGCTCTCCAGCCGCAGGTGCAGTTCACGCTCCTGGTCACCGGCCGCCCGGCCCTCGTCCCGTACGGCGAAGGCGGTGGCCAGGACGTCGCGCAGTTGCTCCACCTCGCGGGGGCCGCCCTGGAGATCGGCGGTGAGGGGCGCTCCCAGGGGCGTGGGGGCCAGCTCCTGCCGCGCACCGGACACCTCGAAGGTCGCGCTCCACACCGTGGGGTGTCCCTCGGCCTCCTCCCGCGGCTGGGCGTCGGTGGCCGGGCCGGAGGGGTAGCAGGCGTGGAGCACGCCGAACACGGCGTCGGCGTCCTCCTTGGAGTGGCCGCTGAGGGCCACCACGACCTGCGCGGCGGACCGTTCCGGAATGGCCATCGTGAACACCGTCCTCGTCGTCCTCATCAAGCGGTCAGCGGGCTCATCGGTATACGGCCCGAGTACCCGGACGTGCCGGGTCAATCGTCATCCGGAGGGCTCATCCGGCACCGGCTGCTCGGGGTGCACACCTCCGCTGTGCGGCTTTCCGCGCCGACGGGTGCCGGGTTCGTCCAGGTCGGGGACGTCCTCCGGGCGGTGCGGCGGGGCTGCGGTCTGCGGTGTGCCGCCGTCGATGTCCAGGGGGTCGGGGCCGCCCTGCGCCTGCTGGTCGGGCAGGTCCCTGGGGATGGCGGGGGCGTGTTCCCCGGGGGCTTCCGGCAGCTTGTCCTCACTCACGATGCGCTCCTTTCTCGTAGGCGGGTCCCGTGGGCGGAAAGGGACACAGAACGGCCGGTACCCCGCACACGGACACCAATGCAGACGTTGTCGCTCCTCGTCCCAGGTGTGAGGGCCGTCACCGCACGGCCGTGAAATTGGTGTGAACACAACCGGCGGCCCATGCGTATCCACTGCCGTAGCGAACCCGTCCCCTGCGTACGACCCCGTGCGCCCCACAGGAGGTCATAAGTTGAGCCGGAGTCACAAGCGCGCCCCCAAGACAAAGATCATCATTGGGGCTGCCGCGGCTGCCGCCGTCGTGGGTGCCGCCATTGTGCTGCCCAACGCCAATGCCTCGCAGGACAAGAAGTCCGAGGCCATCGATGCCAAGCCCAAGGCGTTCAACTCCGATTCCGCCTCGGACGCGATCGCGCAGCTGGCGTCGAGCCTGGGCGAGGCGTTCGGCGGTGCCTGGTACGACAAGGAGCAGCAGCAGGTCGTCGTCAACGTCATCGGCGACAACAACAATGTCGAGGTCGCCGCGGTCAAGAGCGCCGGGGCCGTCCCCAAGGCCGCCAAGAACAGCATGAAGTCGCTGAAGGCCGCCGAGGCGACGCTCAAGAAGAAGGCCACCATGGCGGGCACCGCCTGGGCCATCAACCCCAAGACCAACAAGCTCCAGGTCACGGCGGACAGCACCGTCAAGGGCGCGAAGTGGGACACCCTCGAGTCCACGGTGAAGTCCCTGGGCGCGGACATGGCCGACGTCAAGCGTTCCGCGGGCACGTTCAAGACCTTCGCCGAGGGCGGTGACGCCATCTTCGGCGGCGGTTCGCGCTGCTCCCTCGGCTTCAACGTCACCACCGAGAGCGGCGACCCCGGCTTCCTGACCGCCGGCCACTGCGGTGTCGCGGCCGAGGAGTGGTCGGAGACCCAGGACGGCGCCCCGGTCGCCACGATCCAGGACGCCACCTTCCCGGGCACCGGCGACTTCGCGCTCGCCACGTACGACGACGCCGCCACCGAGGCCCCGAGCACGGTCAACACCGGCGACGGCAACAAGGTGAACATCACCGAGGCGGCCGAGGCGTCGGTGGGCCAGGAGGTGCAGCGCATGGGCAGCACCACCGGGCTGAACGGCGGCTCGGTGACCGGTCTGAACGCGACCGTCAACTACGCGGAGGGCTCGGTCAGCGGGCTCATCCAGACCGACGTCTGCGCCGAGCCGGGCGACAGCGGCGGCGCCCTCTTCACCGAGTCCGGCCAGGCCATCGGCCTGACCTCCGGCGGCAGTGGCGACTGCACCTCGGGCGGTGAGACGTTCTTCCAGCCGGTGACCACCGCGCTGGAGGCCGTCGGCGCCACGATCGGCGACGGCGGTGCGGCCCAGTAAGGCCACGCCGTCGAGCATTTGACCCTCACGCTCCGGGTGTCCCGCGCCGTTACCGCGGGACACCCGGGCGGGGCCATTTCAGGCCCCGCTCATTGTGGCAGGTCAGCGTTTCAGGCCCGTGCGCACCCGCTCCAGGGTGATCGGCAGGTCGCGCACCCGTACCCCCGTCGCATGATGGACGGCGTTGGCGATGGCCGCGGCCGCCCCGACGATGCCCAGCTCCCCGACCCCCTTGGCGCCGATCGGGCTGAGCTGGTCGTCCTCCTCCTCGATCCAGTGCGCCTCGACATCGCGCACATCGGCGTGTGCCGCCACGTGGTAAGTGGCCAGATCGTGGTTGGCGAAGTCGCCGAAGTGGGGGTCGAGTTCGAGGTTCTCGCACAGTGCCGTCGACAGCCCCATGCACATGCCGCCGCGCAGCTGCGAGCGGGCCGTACGGGGGTTGATGATGCGTCCCGCGGCGAACATCCCCAGCATCCGGTCGACCCGCACCTGCCCGGTGTCCGCGTCCACTCGCACCTCGGCGAACTGGGCGCCGTAGGCGTGGCGCGCGAGTTCCTTCCGCGCCCGGACGTCCTCGGTGGTGTCCGCGTGGGCCTCCAGTCCGCCGGGCGGGACCTGGCCGGACACCTCGCCGAGCCGCTTGGCCAGCGCCCGGCACGCCTTGCTCACCGCCCACCCCCATGAGCTGGTGCCCATGGAGCCACCGGCGAACGGGGCCGAGCCGTACACGCTGCGGCCGATCTCCAGGGTGACCCGGTCCAGCGCCACGCCGAGTTCGTCCGCGGCCACCTGGGTCAGTGCGGTACGCGCGCCGGTGCCGATGTCGACGGCGGCGATCCGTACCCTGAAGCGCCCGTCGGGTTCCGCGCGGGCGGTCGCGGTGGCGGGGAACGTAAAGGCGGGGTAGTTGCCCGCCGCCACGCCGGTGCCCACCAGCCACCGCCCCTCGCGGCGGCGGCCGGGGCTGGGGTCGCGCCCCGGCCAGCCGAACCGGGCCGCGCCCTCGCGCAGGCAGGCGACCAGATTGCGGCTGCTGAAGGCGTTCCCCGACTCGGGGTCCACGGACGGTTCGTTGACCACCCTCAGCTCGATGGGGTCCATGTCCAGCGCGTACGCCAGCTCGTCCATCGCGCTCTCCAGCGCGAACATCCCCGGTGCCTCGCCCGGCGCCCGCATCCACGACGGCGTGGGCACATCGAGCTGCGCCAGGCGGTGGATGGTGCGGCGGTGCGGCGCCGCGTACATCATGCGGGTGGCGACGACGGTCTGCTCGCAGTACGGGGCGAGCCGGGAGCTCTGCTGGAGCGCGTTGTGCGAGACCGCGGTGAGCCGGCCGTCGCGCTCGGCGCCCAGCCGGACGCGCTGCACGGTGGGGGTCCGGTACGAGACCATGGTGAACATCTGCTGTCGGGTCGCCGCCACCTTCACCGGGCGGCCGACGGCGCGCGCGGCCAGCGCGGCGAGCACCGTGGGCGGGCGGGGCAGCGCCTTGGAGCCGAACCCGCCGCCCACATGGTCCGCCACGATCCGTACGGCGCCCTCGGGGAGGCCGAAGAGGGCGGCGAGTGTGCTCGCCGTCACCCAGGGCCCCTGGTCGCCGTTGTAGAGGGTCACCGTGTCGCCGTCCCAGACCGCGATGGTGGCGTGCGGCTCCATCGCGCAGGTGTGCTCGGGCGGGGTGGTGTACGTGGCGTCGATGGTGACCGGCGCCGTGGCCAGGGCGGTGTCCACGTCCCCCTGCTCCGTCCGGCCCACGTAGCCGGCGTTGACCGTCTCGGGGACGAAGATGTGCGGATCGCCGTCGCGCAGTTCGGCGTCGTGCGGCTCCTCCGCGTAGATGACGCGTACCGCGGCGGCGGCCTGACGGGCCGTCTCATAGGTGTCCGCGACCACGGCCGCCACGATCTGCCCGCGGTAGGCGACCTCGGCGGACTGGAGGACGGACAGTTCCGGGTCGTCGGTCGGGTGCAGCCGCGGCACGCTGCCGCTGTCCAGGACGGCGACGACCCCGGGGAGCGCGAGGGCGGCACCGGCGTCGACGGAACGCACCCGGCCGCGGGCGATGGTGGACTGCACGGCCACCCCGTACAGAGCGTCCGGTACGGGGTACTCGTACGCGTAGAGCGCGGTGCCGGTGACCTTGTCGCGCCCCTCGATCCGGGTCACCTCGGCGCCCACGGTGCGTTCCAATGTGGTCATCGCCCCTCCCCTGCCACGAGGTCGCGCACGGTGGACGTGATGAGGTCCACGGCGAGGCCGATCTTGAAGGCGTTGTGCGGCAGCGGGCGCGCCGAGGCGAATTCGGCCAGGGCCGCGGTCCGCAGCGTGTCCTCGGTCGGCCGCTGCCCGGCCAGCAACTGCTCGGCCTTGTGCGCGCGCCACGGCTTGGGCGCCACTCCGCCGAGCGCGAGCCGGATCTCCCGCAGCGCTCCCCCGCCGTCGGTGGCGGCCACGGCGGCGAGGGACACCACGGCGAACGCGTAGGACCAGCGGTCGCGCACCTTGCGGTAGTGCGTGGCGCCGGGCGGGGGCGGGGGCAGTTCGACACCGGTGATGAGGTCGCCGGCCTGGAGCACCGTCTCCCGGTGCGGGGTGTCGCCGGGCAGCAGATAGAAGTCGGCGAGCGGCACGGCGCGGGAGCTGCCGTCGACGCGCCGCAGATGGACGACCGCGTCGAGCGCGGCCAGGGCCACCGCCATGTCGGAGGGGTTGGTGGCCACGCAGGCGTCGGAGGTGCCGATGACGGCCAGGTCGCGGTGGCTGCCCTGGATGGCCGAGCAACCCGTGCCCGGGGACCGCTTGTTGCAGGGCTTGGTGACGTCCTGGAAGTACACGCAGCGGGTGCGCTGGAGCAGATTGCCGCCGGTGGTCGCGCGGTTCCTGAGCTGCCCGGAGGCCCCGGCCAGCAGCGCCTGCGCGAGGGCCGGGAAGCGCTCGCGGATGCCGCGGTCGCCGGAGAGTTCGCTGTTCGGCACCAGTGCCCCGATGAGCACCCCGCCGTCCGCGCGGTGCTCGATGCGGTCGTACGGCAGTCCGGTGATGTCGACGAGCACGGCGGGCTCGGTGACGCCGAGCTTCATCAGGTCGACCAGATTGGTTCCCCCGGCCAGGTACACCGCCTCGGTGGAGTCCGCGACGAGGGAGGCG
Organism: Streptomyces botrytidirepellens; assembly: GCF_003721215.1. Lineage (NCBI taxonomy): Bacteria > Bacillati > Actinomycetota > Actinomycetes > Kitasatosporales > Streptomycetaceae > Streptomyces > Streptomyces botrytidirepellens. The sequence goes on along the minus strand of NZ_RIBZ01000088.1, from coordinate 28,322 downwards.
GCGGCCTCGGGGCGGGTGGCGCGCTCAAAGGCGAAGGGCTTCATTACACACCGCCCCGGACCGGTACGCCCGGCACGCCCCGGCCGTCCGCCCCGGCGGCCTCGCGGATGGCGTCCACGATGCCCCGGTAGGCGGCGCAGCGGCACAGGTTGCCGCTCATCCGCTCCCGGATCTCCTCGTCGTCCAGGGCGTCGGGCGCGCGGACACCGGCGGCCAGGTCCTCGGTGACGTGGCTGGGCCAGCCGCGGGCCGCCTCGGTGAGCGCGCCGATGGCGGAGCAGATCTGGCCCGGGGTGCAGTAGCCGCACTGGAAGCCGTCGTGTTCCAGGAACGCCCGCTGGAGCGGGTGCAGATCGCCGGTGGCGGCGAGGTCCGCGACGCCCTCGATGGTGGTGATGTCGTGCCCGGCCGCGGTCACGGCGAACACCAGGCAGCTGTTCACCCGTTCGCCGTCGATCAGGACGGTGCAGGCGCCGCACTGGCCGTGGTCGCAGCCCTTCTTGGTGCCGGTCAGCGCGAGGTGTTCGCGCAGGGCGTCCAGCAGGGTCACCCGGTTGTCGAGGGTGAGGGGCCGGTCGGTGCCGTTGACACGCAGCGTGAGATCGGTGTGAAACCTCTGAGCTGTCACAACCCTCACCATGGCACCGGGTTCAGGGCCCCGCATCTTCAGGCCCCGCATCTTCAGTACGGGTCTTCAGGCCCCGCATCTTCAGTACGGGTCTTCAGGCCCCGCATCTTCAGTACGCGCCTTCAGGGCGCGCCCTGCGGCGGGGGCAGCCGCAGATGGGCGAGGTCGTCGGGGACCGGGCTGCGGGGCCGGTAGAAGGGCGGGGCCTGGTCGGCGGCGGGCGAGTCGGCGAGCCGGAAGCGGTCGCGCAGCCGGTGGTAGAACTCGGTGGGCCGCATCCGTACCAGCCGCAGCCGGGCCGGGGCCCGGTACGCCGCCACCCAGTCGCCCGGCTCCAGCACCCCGCGCAGCTGCCCGTCGATGGAGACGGCCACCCGCCCGGAGTGCGGCAGCACCCGGATCGCGACGGCCTCGTCCACCGCGGCCACCACGGTGCGGTCGAAGGCGATGTGCGGGGCGACGGGGGTGAACACGACCGCGTCCATGTGCGGGGAGACGACCGGGCCGCCCGCGGCGAAGCTGTAGGCGGTGGAGCCGGTGGGGGTGGCCACGATGATGGCGTCGGCCGAGTACGAGGCGAGCAACTGCCCGGCCACGTAGACCGCCAGACCGGCCTGGCGGTCGCGGGCCAGCTTCTCGAACACCACGTCGTTGAGGGCGGTGACGTCCAGCGCGACGCCCCAGCCGACCTCTTCGGGGCTGCCGGGCCGGATCTTCGGCGCGGGCAGCACCGGCCCGCGTCCGTACCGCAGCAGCGCGTCCATCCCGGCGGGCATGTCCAGCGGCCGCGACGCCCGCAGCGTGAGCATCATGCGCTCCTCGACGGTGGTGCGGCCCGCCTGCACGGCGTCCAGGGCGGCCCGCAGGTCGTCGGGGGTGATCTCGGTGAGGAAGCCGACCCGGCCGACGTTCACCCCCAGCGCCGCGGCGCCGTCCTGGGCGGCGATCCGGGCCCCGCGCAGGAACGTGCCGTCACCGCCGAAGGTGACGATCAGATCGGGATGCCCGGCCGCCGCGGACTCCTCCTGCGCGCTGCGCCGCGGATGGCCCTCGCGCCATACGTCGATCTCGGTGCAGGCGATGCCCCGCGCGGCAGCCCAGGCATGCGCGGCGCGGGCCGCCGCGACAGCGGCGGGGCGGGCCTGGTGGACGACCAGACCGAGCCGGTTGACAGGCATCCTCCTCCCCACCGTAGAGCGCCCCGCGGCCGCCCGCAGGCGGGCGGACGGCGCGGCTGATCTAGGGTGGCGGGGATGACGGAGCTGCGGGGGAGCCGACGAGTCTCATCGAATCAGGGATGGTGCAGCAGATGACGAGCCCGAACCGTACCGCGCTGGTCGAGGAGCTGATGGGGCGCTTCCCGCAGGTGCCGCCGGAGGCGGTGATCAAGGAGGACCTGCTGCGCGGCGGCATGGCCTTCGACGACTCCGCGCTCAGCGGCGGCGACGACGGGGACGTCAAGCCGAAGTCGTACTTCATCTTCTCCTTCGACCACCGCACCCTTCCCGAGCTGGGCGCGGCCGCGCTCAACCGGCCGCCGGAGGAGATCGTGCTCACCGGCGGGTCGTACGGGCTGCGGCGCACCGTGGTGTCGGTGCGCGTCAACCCGGACTCGCCGTATGTGGTCCGGGCCGGGGAGGACGGGGCGCTGGGCCTGTATCTGGACGGGACCCGGATCGCGGACGTCGGCCTGCCGCCGATGCCGGACTACTACCGGCACACGCTGGCGAACGGCAAGTCGGTGATGGAGGTCGCCCCGACCATCCAGTGGGGCTATCTGGTCTATCTGACGGTGTTCCGGGTGTGCCAGTACTTCGGCGCCAAGGAGGAGTGCCAGTACTGCGACATCAACCACAACTGGCGCCAGCACAAGGCGGCGGGCCGCCCGTACACCGGGGTCAAGCCGGTCGAGGAGGTGCTCGAGGCACTGGAGATCATCGACCGCCATGACACCGCCGGCGCCTCGAAGGCGTACACCCTCACCGGCGGCTCGATCACCTCGCAGGTCGGCGGCCGTGACGAGGCCGACTTCTACGGCCACTACGCGAAGGCCATCGAGGAGCGCTTCCCGGGCCGCTGGATCGGCAAGGTGGTGGCGCAGGCGCTGCCGCGCGACGACGTCCAGCGGTTCCACGACTACGGCATCAGCATCTACCACCCCAACTTCGAGGTGTGGGACCGGCGGCTGTTCGAGCTGTACTGCCCGGGCAAGGAACGCTACGTCGGCCGGGACGAGTGGCACCGGCGGATCCTGGACTCGACCGAGGTGTTCGGCGCGCGCAATGTGATCCCCAACTTCGTGGCGGGCGTGGAGATGGCCGAGCCGTTCGGCTTCACCAGCGTGGACGAGGCCATCAACTCGACCGCCGAGGGCCTGCGGTTCTTCATGTCCAACGGCGTCGTCCCCCGCTTCACCACCTGGTGCCCGGAGCCGACGACGCCGCTGGGCAAGGCCAATCCGCAGGGCGCGCCGCTGGAGTACCACATCCGGCTGCTGGAGACCTACCGGGCGACGCTGGAGGAGTACGGCCTGACCTCGCCCCCGGGCTACGGCCCGGCCGGGCCCGGGCGGGCGGTGTTCTCGGTCAGCTCGTTCATGGACAGCCTGTCGGCCGACGAGCCCGTTGCCGCGGGGGCGGAGTGAGCCACCCCGACCGCGCGGCGGTCATCCCCACCGCGCGGCTGGAGCTGCGGCCGCTGCGGATCGAGCACGCCGCGGAGATGGCCGGGGTGCTGTCCGACCCCGGCCTGCACACCTTCATCGGTGGCGCCCCGCTGGACGCCACGGCCCTGCGCGCCCGTTACGAACGCCTGGTCGCGGGCTCGCCCGACCCGGAGGTGGCGTGGTGCAACTGGGTGGCCCACGCCCGCGCCGAGCGGTGCCTGGTGGGCACGGTCCAAGCCACGGTCAGCGGCCCCGCGACCGACCGCACCGCCGAGGTCGCCTGGGTGGTGGGCACGCCATGGCAGGGGCGGGGGTACGCCACGGAGGCGGCCCGGGCCCTGGTGGCGTGGCTCGCGGCCGGTTCCGTGAGCCAGGTCATCGCGCACATCCACCCCGGCCACCGGGCCTCGGCGGGCGTGGCCCGCGCCGCCGGACTCGCGCCCACCGGCCACCGGCAGGACGGCGAGGTCCGGTGGCGGGCGGTCGTGGCGTGAAAGGCCCGGGCGGGGCGGGGGTCAGCCGACGTGGATGTGGGGGCGGCGGTCGCGGTCGGGTTCGGCCTCGCGGAGGACCTCGCGGGTGACGGGGGCCACCTCGCCCTGGCCGAAGAGGAAGAAGCGGAGGAAGTGGGCCAGGGGGTTGCCCTCGGTCCACTCGAAGTGGATGTGCGGCCGCTGACCGGCCTCGTCGCGCACCGCCAGCAACATGGCGGCGAGTGCGTTGGCGACGGTGGCGCTCTCCATGGTGAGCACCCGGTAGCGGCCGTGCATCACCTTTCCGCACACCCGCAGCTCGCTCTCGAACTCGGACGGGTCGGCGACGGTGACCTCGACGAAGATGATGTCGTCCTCGGGCGGGATGTCGTTGTCGGCCCGGATCTGCTGCTGCTTGTCACGGTATTCGGCCAGGTCACAGGCTTGCGGCTTGTTGGCGATGAAGCGGATCTTGCGATGGGCGGTGTCGCGGATGAAGCGCTGGGCCATGTCGTCGAAGGTGACGCTGGTCACCCGCAGCTCGAAGGCGCGGGCCACCCGGGACAGCAGGGACACGGCCATGATGCCGCCGATGAAGCAGGCGCCGATCTTGACGCCGTCGGGCCGCTCGATGACGTTGGCGGCCGTGGTGTAGAGGAAGACGACCGCGATGGCCCCGAAGCCGATGGTCCAGCCGCGCTGCCGGGCGCGCCGCGCGGCGATGGTGACGGCGATGGCGGCGGAGGTGATGAGGACGAGGACGCCGGTGGCGTACGCCCCGCCCTGGGCGTCCACATCGGCCTTGAACAGCCAGGTCACCAGGAACGCGATCAGGGTGAAGACGAGCACCATCGGGCGCACCGCGCGCGCCCAGTGGGGTGCCATGCCGTAGCGCGGGAGGTAGCGGGGCATGAGGTTGAGCAGTCCGGCCATGGCGGAGGCGCCCGCGAACCAGAGGATGGCGATGGTGGCGGCGTCGTAGACACTGCCGAAGGCGGAGCCCAGGTACACGTGGGCGAGGTAGGCCAGGGCGCGTCCGTTGGCCACGCCGCCCGGCTGGAACGCGTGCTGCGGGATCAGCAGGGTGGTGATCAGGCTGGAGGTGATCAGGAACACGCTCATGATCACCGCGGCGGTGGTGAGCAGCTTCCGGGCGCCCCGGATACGGCCGGTGGGGCGCTCCTCGGTGTCGCCGGGCTTGCCCTCGATGTGCGGCATGACGGCGACACCGGTCTCGAATCCGGACAGCCCGAGCGCCAGCTTGGGGAAGATCACCAGGGATACGGCGACCATGACCAGGGGGTTGCCGCGCTGGGCGGTGAGCGCGGCCGTCCAGTCGGTGATCACCTGCGGTGCGGTGAAGACGTGCCACAGCCCCACCGCCACCACCACGGCGTTGAGCAGCAGATAGGCGCCGACCAGGACGACGGCCAGCCCGATGGCCTCGGTGAAGCCCTTGAGGAAGACCGCGCCGAGGAGTCCGATGAGGACGAGGGTGATGGCCACCTCATGGCCGTGCAGCAGGTCGGTGAAGTGCGGGTTCTCCACCAGGTGGGCGGTGGCGTCGGCGGCCGAGAGGGTGATGGTGATCAGGAAGTCGGTCGCGGCGAAGCCGAGCAGGGTGAGGACGAAGAGCTTGCCCTTCCAGAAGGTCAGCAGCCGCTCCAGCATCGCGACCGAGCCCTGTCCGTGCGGGCTCTCGGCGGCCACCCGCCGGTAGACCGGCAGCGCGCCCACGAGGGTCACCACCACCAGCACGACCGTGGCCAGCGGGGAGAGCAGCCCGGCGGCCAGGGCGGCGATACCGGGCTGATAGCCGAGGGTCGAGAAGTAGTCGAGGCCGGTCAGGCACATGACCCGCCACCACGGGCGGCCGCGGTGTGGGCTCTCCGGTTCGGCGTGCGGCCCGGGCTGCCGCTTGGCGATGTCGGTCAGGCCCTCCAGCAGCCAGGCGCGCAGCCGGTCCCGCGGTCCGCCCTGCGGGGCGGAGCGGCGGTGAGGAGAGCCGGTCACGATGTGTGCTCCTGTCGGTGCGGCTCGATGCGGCGAAGAGTTTCAGCCATCGTGAGGCTGCCTGGCCAGCGTATGCGCAGCGGCCCGCGCGCACCGGTCGGCGGCACCCGGCCGGAGGCCGGGGCTCATTCTCAGCGGACTCTCATTTTCGGCACCTACGGTCCGGCCCATGGACACCACCAAGACGGACCAACCGACCGACCGCACAGCGCAGCCCGCAGAAGCCGAAGAAGCAACGGCGGAGGGTGTCCCGAACGCTGTTTCCGAGAAGGAATCGCACACCGAGGCTCCCGCCAAGGAGACCGCCACGGGCTCTTCCGCGGACCGCCTCGACGAGCCCGCGACCGCTCCGGCCGCCGCCCCGGCGGCCTCCTCCGGGGTGTTCTCCGGCGCGGCCGCGGTGGCCGCCGCGGGCCTGGGGCTCGCGTCGCTCACCGGCACCTGGCTGGGCACCATGCTCCAGGAGCGTGAGCAGCTGACCGGGCAGATCAAGGCCCAGTCCGGAGCCGCCGCCAACCAGATCGAGGCGGTCTACGGCACACCGTGGCACACCACGGCCTTCTTCAACGGGCTGTTCGGCCTCGCGGCCGTGGTCATCGCCGCCGTGGTGCTGCTGCGGCAGCGCACCGCCGCGTCGGCCTCGGGCGCCACCTGGGTCTCGGCCGTGGCCTGGGGCGCGGTGGCGCTCGGCGTCATCGGCCTGCTGATCGCGGCCGTGATGGGGCTGGACGTGTTCACCCCGATGCCCAAGGTCCCGGCCAGCCCCGGTGGCGCGCCCACCGGCTGATCCGGCCGACCGACGACAACCCGGCACGCCCCGAGGGAGTGATTCTCCCCGGGGCGTGCCGCGTTCCGGGCGGGCGCGAAGGCGGGCCCGAGCGCGGGCCCGAGCGCGGCACGCAGGCGGGCCCGAGCACGGGCGCGAGGGAGGGCGTGACGCTTAAGACCGCCGCATCGGGACACCAGAGGGGACACAGACCAGTCGACGTACGGAGTCCCACGATCGGAGTCCCACGATGAGCGAATCCGCGGCACGCGCCCCCGGCCCCCGGCCCGGCGAGGACACCAGAACCGCGGTCACCGTGCTCGTCGCGCTCGGCGCCAACCTCGTCATCGCCCTCGCCAAGGCGATCGGCGGGGTCTTCACGGGCTCCCCCGCGCTGCTCTCCGAGGCCGCCCACTCGGTGGCCGACAGCCTCAACGAGGTGTTCCTGCTCGCCTCCCTCAACCGCAGCAAACGCGCCCCGGACGCCCAGCACCCCTTCGGCTACGGGAAGGAGCGCTACTTCTGGGCGCTGCTCGCCGCCGTCGGCATCTTCGTCATGGGCGGCTGCTTCTCCTTCTTCCAGGGCGCCGAGGCGCTGCACTCGGGCAGCTCGGAGGACCACACCGGCTATCTGGTCGGCCTCGCGGTCCTGGGGGTGGCCCTCGTCGCGGAGGGCTCCTCGCTGGTCCGCGCCCTGGTCCAGGTCCGCGGCAAGGCCCGGAAGGCGGGCCGCGGCATGCTCGCCGAGGTCCGCGCCGGGGGCGACCCCACGCTGCGCACCGTGCTGGCCGAGGACTCCACCGCCTGCCTCGGCGTGGTGTTCGCCCTCCTCGGCATGTGGCTGCACATGCTCACCGGCGACGGGGTGTACGAGGCGGTGGCGTCGTTCCTGATCGGGGCGCTGCTCGTCTACGTGGCCTACCGGCTGGCCAAGGAGTCGCGGGAGCGGCTGATCGGTGAGGCGATCGATCCGGCGCAGCGGCGGGAGATACGGCGCTTCCTCGACGAGCAGCCGGAGATCGACACGGTGACCACGCTGCTGACGATGCGGCTGGGCACCGAGTCCACGCTGGTCGCGGCCCGGATCGACCTCGTCGCCGGGCTCGACAGCGAAGAGGTCGAGGAGGTCCTGATGCGGGTCAAGGCCAAGATGACGGAGGTCTGGCCGCAGGCCGACCAGATCTTCCTGGACGTCACGGACGCGTCCGCCAAGGACCGCGCCCGGGCCCGCCAGGACCTCCGGGCGCTCGACCGGGCCGTGGCCGCCGACGCGGGCACCGACGCCGAGGGCGGCAGCCCGTGAGATTGGAGGTGCCCTTGATGGGTACTCGGGATCGGACCGGCCCGGAAGAGAGCTAATTGATGTTCGGAGGCAATACTCATGGGCTTGGGCGGTTGCATCCTCATGGTCGCGATCGGAGGCATCCTCACCTTCGCGACGGACTGGAACAGCAGTGGATTCAATGTGCATTTGGTGGGCCTGATCCTCATGGCCGTCGGCTTCATCGGCATGGCCGCGTACGTCAGTGTCTACAAGCGCCGGCGGATGATCCCGCCGACGGCCGCGACGCCCCCGGTGGTCGAGGATCCCGACCCGCACCACCACCGGCACCACTACGAGATCTGAGGCCAGGTCCAGATCTGAGGCCGGAAAACCCCCTGCCACACGAGGTGGCCCCCGCCACGGGTGGGGGCCACCTTCCCTTTCCCACCCCGGGAGGTGACGATGGCCGCCGTACGGAAGGCCGCGCTGTTCGACGTGGACGGCACGCTCGTGGACACCAACTACCTGCACACCGTGGCCTGGTGGGAGGCGTTCCGGCAGGCGGGGCACGCGGTGCCGATGCGGCAGATCCACCTCGCCATCGGCAGGAGTTCCGACCGGCTTCTCGACCATCTGCTGGGCGAGGACCGGGACCGGTCGCGGGACGGGACCATCAGCTCCGCGCACAAGACCCTGTACGCCACGTACTTCACCCGGCTGCCCGCCTTCGAAGGCGCCGGGGAGTTGCTGCGCGCGGTGGCGGCCCGCGGGCGTCATGTGGTGCTGGCCAGCTCCGCCGGGCAGGACGAACTGGCGGCCATGCGCGCGGCGATCGGTGCCGACGACATGACGCGCGACGCGCTCAGCTCGGACGACGTCGGCGAGGGCAAGCCCGCACCGGACCTGGTCGAACAGGCCCTGGAGCGCGCCGGGGTGCCGCCAGGGGACGCGGTCTTCGTCGGCGACAGCGTCTGGGACGTGGAGGCGTGCCGAGCGGCCGGGGTGCCCTGTGTGGCGCTGCTGTCCGGCGGCGTCCCCCAGGAGGCGCTGGCGGACGCCGGAGCTGCCGAGATCCGGGAGAGTCCGGCGGACCTGCTGGCCCATCTCGACGAAAGCCTGCTGGCCTGATCAACGCACCACTGGGGCACTGGCATGCACACCGCGCTCATCGTCATCGACATGATCAACACGTATGACCACGCGGACGCCGAGTTGCTGCTCCCCTCCGTCCGCGAGACGCTGCCCGCGGTGCGGCGGCTGGTGACACGGGCCCGGGAGGCGGGGGTCGAGGTCATCTACGTCAATGACAACTTCGGCCGCTGGCGCTCCCATCACGATGAGCTCCTGGACACCGCGCTGCGGTCGCCGCACGCCGATCTGGTGGAGCCCATCAGGCCCGACGACGACTCCCTCTTCGTCATCAAGGCCCGGCACTCGATCTTCTACCAGACGCCGCTGGAGTATCTGCTGGGGCAGCACGGACCCTTGACATCAACCTGTTCGAAACTGTCAGAATCTGTTCTCCCAAGGGGCGTTGAAGCCCGTCAACGTTCCCAAGAAGCAACATAATCGAAGAGAAGGGGATCGCCATGGCGGTCACTCGTAGATCGTTGCTGATCGCCGGCAGCGCCGCGCCCATGGCGGGGACGCTCGCCACCGGCATCCCCGCACAGGCGGCCGCACCGGCTGCCGCCGCATCCCGGGCCACCGGCGGGCGGAGCATCCCGCTCGACGACGGCTGGCGGTTCAGGCTCGTCACCCCGGACGGGAACGCCGAACCGGACGAGGACTTCGAGGCCGCGCGGAAGCCCGGCTACGACGACTCGGCGTGGCGTACGGTCGCGGTGCCGCACGACTGGAGCATCGAGCTGACCCCGACCACCGAGCACGACACCACGGGCGGGACCGGCTACTTACCGGGTGGGCTCGGCTGGTACCGCAAGTCCTTCACGCTGCCGTCCGAGCTCGCGGGCAAGCGGATCTCCGTCGAGTTCGACGGGGTGTACATGGACGCGTACGTGTACTGCAACGGCAAGCTCATCGGCAACCACCCCTACGGCTACACCGGGTTCGCCCTCGACCTCACCGACGCGGTCCACACCGACGGCACCACCCCCAACGTCCTCGCCGTCCAGGTCCGCAACCAACTGCCCAGCAGCCGCTGGTACTCCGGCAGCGGCATCTACCGCTACGCCCGCCTCGTCATCACCGACCCCATCCACGTGGCCCGCTGGGGCACCTACATCACCACCCCCACCCTGAGCCAAGACCGCGCCACCGTGCGGGCCCGCACCAGCGTCGTCAACACCACCGGCGACGACCAGTCCGTCACCATCGTCTCCACCCTCAAGGACCCCGACGGGAAGACGGTCACCCACGCCCGCTCCACCCTCACCGTCGGCGCGGACACCACCCGCGACGCCACCCAGGAGATGACGGTCGACAAGCCACGGCTGTGGTCCTTCGACACACCCCGGCTGTACACCCTGGAAACCGAACTACGGGTCCGGGACAGGACCACCGACCGCTACCGCACCCCCTTCGGTATCCGCCACGTCACCATCGACCCCGACCACGGGCTCACCCTCAACGGCGAGTACACCAAGCTCCGGGGCGTCGACCTCCACCATGACCTCGGAGCACTCGGCGCCGCGTTCAACGCCGATGCCGCGCTGCGCCAGATGACCATCATGAAGAGCATGGGCGTCAACGCCCTGCGCACCTCGCACAATCCGCCCGCACCGGAGCTGATCGAGATCTGTGAGCGGCTCGGCATCGTCATGCTGGTCGAGGCGTTCGACTGCTGGCGCACGGGCAAGAACCCCTACGACTACGGGCGCTTCTTCGACGAGCACAGCGAGGCGGACATCACCGAGATGGTGCGGGCCGCCCGTAACTCCCCCGCGGTCATCATGTGGTCCATCGGCAACGAGATCCCGGATTCCACCAGCACCGCCGGGCTCGGCATGGCGGAGCGGCTCATCGACGCCGTCAAGAAGGCCGACGACACCCGGCCGGTGGTGATCGGCTCCGACAAGTACCGTTCCCTCCCCTCTCCCGGCTCCGCCGCCGATCTGATGCTGGCCAAGCTGGACGGGCTTGGCCTCAACTACAACACCGCCGCTTCGGTGGACGCCCTGCACGCCCGCTATCCGCATCTGTTCCTGTTCGAGTCCGAGTCCTCCTCCGAAACGTCCTCCCGCGGGGCCTACCAGGAGCCCGAGCACCTCAACACCGGGGAGAACCACACGCCCGGCAAGCGCGAGCCCTCCTCCTACGACAACAACCTCGCCTCGTGGACGATGAGCGGCGAGTACGGGCTGAAGAAGGACCGCGACCGGAAGTTCTTCACCGGGCAGTTCCTGTGGTCGGGCATCGACTACATCGGCGAGCCCACCCCGTACGACGTGTTCCCGGTGAAGGCGTCCTTCTTCGGCGCCGTGGACACGGCCGGATTCCCCAAGGACATGTACCACCTGTTCAAGAGCCAGTGGACCGACGAGCCGATGGTCCATCTGCTGCCCATGGACTGGACCGGCCACCGGCCGGGCGAGACGGTCGAGGTCTGGGCCTACGCCAACGTGGACACCGTCGAACTCTTCCTCAACGGTGACTCGCTCGGCGTCCGCCGCTTCGACACCAAGAAGACCACCGACGGCCGCACCTACCTGGAAACCACCGAGGCCACCGGCGACGACAAAACCGTCACCACCGGCCCCTACCCCGGCAGCTACACCAGCCCCAACAACAGCGCGGGCAAACTCCACCTCACCTGGAACGTCCCCTTCGCCCCCGGCGAGCTCAAAGCCGTAGCCCGCCGCAACGGCCGCGTCGTCGCCACCGACACACTCNGCCCCCGGCGAGCTCAAAGCCGTAGCCCGCCGCAACGGCCGCGTCGTCGCCACCGACACACTCCGCACCGCCGGACGCCCCCACACCATCCGCCTCACCCCCGACCGCAAGACCGTCGACGCCGACGGCCGGTCACTGTGCTTCATCACCGCCGAAATCGTCGACGCCCACGGCGTGCTGGTCCCCGACGCCGACCACCTGATCTCCTTCGACGTCTCCGGGGGCTCCCTCGCGGGCGTCGACAACGGGCGGCAGGAAAGCGCCGAGCGCTACCAGGCCAGCACCCGCACCGCCTACCACGGCAAGGCCCTCGCCATCGTCCGTACCGGCACCAAGCCGGGGCACCTCACCATCACCGCCCGCTCGGCGGGGCTGCGCAAGGCCACCACCGCGGTCCGCGCCACCGGCGGCACCACCACCCGGGTCACCCCCACCCCACCCTTCGCACCCGACCCCGGCCCGGCCGCGCCCGCGTACCCGCTCGCGGACGCCAGCTACTCCGGAGCGCCCCAGACGCTGCCCGCGGCCATGCTGGACGGCGACCCGGCCACCGGATGGTCCAACGCCTTCACCAAGCCCGCCACCGCACTGCTGCCCGCCTTCAACGGGGCCAGGAAGACCGACTGGATCTCGGTGACGTGGGCCAGGAAACGCCGAGTGCGCCGCGTCGAGGTGTCCTTCACCCTCGACACGACGCACACCCTGCCCGCCTCGATCACGGTCTCCGCCTGGGACGGACACCGCTTCACCCCGGTCCACGGGGCGGACATCACCTGGGCCGACGCGTCCGGCAAGCCGACCGTCGTCACCTTCGACCCGGTGCGCACCACCCGGCTCCGTCTGGACCTGGTCAGCCGGTACCCCGGGGAGGCCAAGGGCGCCCAGCGGATCGTCCTGCTGGACGTCCCCGAGGCCTGATCCGCCTCCCCGGGGGTCCGGCTCACCAGCCCGGGGAGTAGTAGCTGTTGTACCGGCGACGGCGCGGTCGCAGGCTGATGGCGAAGCCGACGACGCCACCGGCGATGATCCACAGGCCGGGGCCGAACGCCCGCACCCGCTCCATGATGCCGTCGAGCGAGGTCGCGTCGTCCTGGGCGGCCTGGGTGCCCGAGGCGATGGCGGAGTTGTCGGCCGAGCCGCCCGCGTCACCGATCCTGGTGCCCGGGATGGTCACGCCGAGCGCCGTCATCGCCTTGGTCACGGGCTGGAAGAAGGTCACCCCGCCCTTGGTGCAGTCGCCGCTGCCGCCCGAGGTCACACCGAGCGCCGTGTTCCCGACGAAGAGCGGGCCGCCGCTGTCCCCGGGCTCGGCGCACACGGTGGTCTGGATCAGCCCGCTGACGCTGCCCTCGGGGTAGTTCACCGTCGCGTTCAGCCCCGTCACCTTTCCGGAGCGCAGCCCGGACGTGGCGCCGCTGCGGAACACCTCCTGGCCCACGGTCGGGTCGGCGGCGTTCGTGATCTTCACCTGCTGGCTGCTGCCCACGTCCAGGACGCTGTTCCGGGACAGCTTGGTGTTGTCGTAGCGCACCAGGGAGAAGTCGTTGCCGGGGAAGTTGGTCTGCACGGTGGTGCCGATGCTCGTCTTGCCCGAGGTGTCCTGGAACCAGGGCGTTCCGGGCGGGCCGCAGTGCCCGGCGGTCAGGATGAAGCCGGTCTGACCATTGGTGACGTTGAAACCGGCCGAGCAGCGGCTGCCGTTGGTGAAGATCGGGGCGGCACCGTTGGTCTTGGTGGTGAACGTCCCCGTGGTGCGCCGCATGCTCACCTCGTCGCCCATCGGCTCGGCCATGTCCTTCATCTTCGACCAGTCCGAGGTGGAGACGGAGCTGTCGCCCAGCACCATCACCTTGTTGGACTTCGGGTCGACCATCCAGGCGGTACCGGCCACCCGGGGCGCCGAGCGCAGCGTCTCGGTGGCGGATTGCAGCTGCTCCATGCTGAACCGCACCCGCTTGACCCGCGCCCCGGCCCGGGTGACCGCGTCGGCCGCCTCCGCGTCGGTCACCGCGACCACCGGCTTCCCGTCCGCGGCCGTCCAGTTCCCGGCCGTACGGGACGCCCCCAGCTCGTTCACCAGGCGGCTCCCGAGGTCCGTTCTCGCGCCTCCTTCAGCGTTCTTCCCGTCCAGTACCTGCGAGGAGCCGCCGCTCTCCGCCCCGTGCGCCGATCCGCCCGGTGAGGACTGGGCGACCAGCAGTCCGCCACAGACCATGGCACCGACGGCCGCGTACCGTACTGCATGGCGCACGCCTCGCCGCGTGTGCTTCACCACCACGTCTCCTTACGTCGATCCAGCGCGTCGCCGACAACCAGAGCCAGGGCTCGGCCGGCGAGGGCCCTCCCTCTTCATACGGGCGGGATCGGCGTCGCGCTCACCGCGGAGCGCGGCTGTTGTGACGCGGTGGGGAATCGGCGTACGGCGGGCCTACGCAGGGGCCGTCAGGGGCAGTCCGCAGCGCAGGTTCCACCGGCCGGACCGGCCGCTCAGCTCGGTCGCGGTGAGCGGGGCGACGTCCAGCCGCCAGAAGGTCCTCGGGGGCAGGTCGAGCGCGTGGACCAGGGCGGCGCGGATCACGGCGGGGTCGGCGACGGCCAGCACCCGCGCCTCCTGCCCGGCCCTCGACTCCAGCCAGGTGCCGGTCCGTTCGATCAGCCCCCGCAGCGACTCACCGCCGTGCGGCGCCGCCGCCGGATCGGCCAGCCAGGCGGCGACGTCGTCGGGCGCCTCCCGCCCCACCTCGTCCAGCGACCGGCCTCGCCAGCGGCCGACGTCGAGGTCGCGCAGCTCGGGTGCCACCGCCGCCTCCAGGGCGAGAGCCTCCGCGGTGCCGCGGCAGCGCGCGGACGGTGAGGTGAACGTCACATCGTGGTGCGGCAGGGCGCCCGCGGCGTCCCGGGCCCGCCGCGCGGCGGCCGCGTCCGGCGGGGCGTCGTCGAAACGCACCTGCCGCAGGGCCGCGTTGACCGCGGGCGCCAGCAGGGTGATACGCACCGCCTTGTCCCCCTATTCCGTAGCATCCGCCCCCGCGGGGACTCCGATTCCGGCGACCGCGCCGTAGCGGGGGCCGGGTGCCGCGCGCTACGGTCTCATGGAAAACGACGGCGTGACGGAAGTCCGGTGAGAACCCGGCACGGTCGCGCCACTGTGTGTCCGGCGGATACGTCCCGTGAAAGCGGGCCGCCCGGCGGGCGAGTCAGACCCGGCGCCGTCGTACGAGTACCAACAAACGGGACGCGTGTTCCCAGGAGGTCGCCATGGCTCAGTCCGCCGTTCCCGCACCCAGCTCGCAGCCGGTGCCGGAGATCACTCCCATCTCGCTGAAGGCGATCGCCCCGTGGGCGCTGTTCTTCGGCGTCCTCATGCTGATCCTCCTGTACTTCGTCGGCGCCGAGCAGGGCGCCACCGCGGTCGTCTCCGGTGAGAACGTGCACGAGTGGGTGCACGACGGTCGCCATCTGCTCGGCTTCCCCTGCCACTGACACTGACCGCACTCACCGCCTCGGCTTCAGCTGCACATCAGGGGAATCGACACACCATGAACTCCATATCCGTCCGGGCGCTGCTCGTCCGGGGCATGCTCGCGGGTCTCGCCGCCGGGCTGCTCGCGCTCGTCGTGGCGTATCTGCTGGGCGAGCCGCGCGTGGACGCGGCCATCGGGTACGAGGAAGCGCACAGCCATGAACACGGCGGTGTCGAACTCGTCGGCCGCACCATGCAGTCCACCGCCGGTCTGGCCACCGGGGTGCTGATCTACGGCGTCGCCCTCGGCGGCATCGCCGCCCTCGTCATCGCTTACGCCCTCGGGCGCGTCGGCCGGTTCGGCCCGCGGGCCACCGCCGCGCTGGTGTCGCTCGGCGCGCTGGTGTCCGTCTATGTGGTGCCGTTCCTGAAGTACCCGGCCAACCCTCCGGCCGTGGGCGATCCGTCGACCCTGGACCAGCGCACCACGCTGTACTTCCTGATGGTGGTGCTCAGTGTCCTGCTGACGGTCGCCGCGGTGATCCTCGGCAAGCGGCTGGCGCCGCGGCTGGGCAACTGGAACGCCACCGTGGCGGCTTCGGTCGCCTTCCTCGCGGCGATCGGGCCGGCGTACGCGTTCCTGCCCTCGTTCAACGAGGTGCCCCACGGCTTCCCGGCCACCCTGCTGTGGCAGTTCCGGCTGTCGGCGCTGGCCGTCCAGGCGACCCTGTGGGGATCCTTCGGGCTGTTCTTCGGGTATCTGGCCGAGCGGCTGCTCGTCCCGCGCCCGGCCGTGGCGCCGAGCGCCCCGGCGAAGGCGGGCGTCGCCCACTGACCGTCCCGCCCGCCCGATCCGCACCTGTCGCCAGAGGAAACACCACCCGTGCCGATAGCACGTCCTGCCCGATGCGCCACCCTGTGGCTGACCGGCGCCCTGACCGGTGCCCTGTTGCTGACCGGATGCGGCGGCGGCCCGGAAGCGTCCTCCGAATCCTCCGAGGACGCCCCCGGGTATCCGCGAACGTTGAGCAACTGCGGCCACAAGGTCCGCATCACCGCACCGCCCCGGCAGGCGGTGTCGCTCAATCAAGGGTCGACGGAGATCCTGCTCTCGCTGGGGCTCGCCGACCGGATGGCGGCCACCGCCACCTGGACCGACCCCGTCCTGCCCGGGCTGCGCGAGGCGAACGCCACCGTGCCCCGGCTCGCCGACAACGCACCCTCCTTCGAGAAGGTGCTCGACAAGGAGCCGGACTTCGTGTCCGCGTCCTTCGAATCCACCCTCGGCAAGGGCGGAGTGGCCACCCGTGAGCAGTTCGAGAAGCTCGGCGTACCCACGTACGTCTCCCCCGCCGACTGCGTGAAGGACAACAGCGGGGACGGCGACGGCAGCCGCACCACCCCGCTGACCATGGACGACGTCTACGGCGAGATCCGCGACCTGGCCCGGGTCTTCGGCGTGGAGAAGCGCGGCGACGCGCTCGTCGGCAGGCTCAAGGCCCGGGTCGCGAAGGCCACCAAGGGCGTCGACGCGTCCGGCACCTCGGTGCTCTACTGGTTCGCCAACTCCGAATCCCC
This sequence comes from Streptomyces botrytidirepellens, assembly GCF_003721215.1. NCBI lineage: Bacteria > Bacillati > Actinomycetota > Actinomycetes > Kitasatosporales > Streptomycetaceae > Streptomyces > Streptomyces botrytidirepellens. The sequence continues at coordinate 11,620 of NZ_RIBZ01000088.1, read as the reverse complement.
CTATATGGCGGGCTGTTGCGGCGCCCCCGGCGCCATCACCCACGCGGTGGGCGCGAAGGACGTCTTCGACGACGCCCATGAGGAATGGCCGCAGATCAACTGGGAGACGGTGGCGGAGCGGAACCCCGACGTCCTGGTGATCGGCGATCTCACCCGGAAGCAGGAGTCGGCCGAGACCGCCGCGAAGAAGATCGCGTTCCTGGAGTCAAACCCGGCCACCCGGTCGATGGACGCCGTGCGCCACAAGCGGTACGTCCTGCTCAGCGGGCAGGCCATGAATCCGTCGATCCGTACGGTCGACGGCATCGAGAAGGTGGCCGCCGCGCTGCGCCGCTTCGGTCTCGACCAGTGACCGGTACGGCCGCGGTACGCGTACGACGGCTGCGGTACCCGGCGCTGTGGGCGGCCGGGGCGGTGGCGCTGCCGCTGTCGATCGCCTTCGCCATCACCATCGGTCCGGCCGACATCCGGGTCGGCGATGTGTGGGCCTCGGTCGCGTCCCACCTGGGCTGGGGCACGACCGGGCTGACGCCGATCCGCGACGGCATCGTGTGGGACCTGCGGCTGCCGCGGACCCTGCTCGCCGCGGTGTGCGGGGCCGGGCTCGCGGTGTGCGGGGTGGTGATGCAGTCGCTGCTGCGCAACCCGCTCGCCGACCCGTTCGTCCTGGGTGTCTCCTCGGGCGCCTCCACCGGCGCGGTCGCGGTGGTGGTGCTGGGTGCCGGTGGCGGGGCGGTGTCCGTCTCGGCCGGCGCCTTCGCGGGTGCGGTGGTGTCGTTCGCGCTGGTGCTGGCGCTCAGCCAGGTGCTGGGCGCCACGACGGACCGGGTGGTGCTGTCCGGGGTGGCCGCCATGCAGCTGTTCTCGGCGCTGACCTCGTTCGTCGTGATGACGGCGGCGGACGCGGAGCAGACCCGCGGCGTGCTGTTCTGGCTGCTCGGCTCGCTGGCGAACGTCGGCTGGGCCGAGGTGTGGGCCGGGCTCGCGGTGCTGGCCGTGACGCTGCTGGTGTGCGGGGTGCACGCCCACGCGCTGGACGCGTTCGCGTTCGGGCAGGACGCGGCGGCCACCCTGGGCGTACGGGTGGCCCGCACCCGGATCGTGCTGCTGACCGTCACCGCGCTGCTGACCGCGGCGCTGGTCAGCTCGGCGGGGGCGATCGGCTTCGTCGGGCTGGTGCTTCCGCACGCCGCCCGCGCCCTGGTGGGCTCCGGGCACGCCCGGTTGCTGCCGGTGACGGCGCTGACCGGGGCGGTGTTCCTGGTGTGGGTCGACACGCTGGCCCGCACCGTGCTCGACCCGCAGGAGGTGCCGGTGGGCGTCGTCACCTCGCTGATCGGCGTACCGGCCTTCGTCCTGGTCCTCTACCGCACCCGGAAGGCGGGCACGGCATGACCGGGGACACGGACACGGGAGACACGGGGGTCGGGCTGCGCGCCGAGCGCGTGGCGCGCGCCGCGGGCGGGCGGCTGATCGTGGACGGGGTGAGCCTCGCCCCGGCGCCGGGGTCGTGCGTCGGGCTGCTCGGGCCGAACGGCTCGGGCAAGTCGACGCTGCTGCGGCTGCTGGCCGGGGTGCTGGCGCCCGCCTCGGGCGTGGTCACGCTCGACGGCCGTCCGCTGGCGGAGTCGCACCGCAGGGCGGTCGCGCGCCGGATCGCGGTGGTCGAGCAGAATGCCGCCACCCAGTCCGAGCTGACCGTGCGCGAGGTGGTGGGCCTGGGCCGCATCCCGCACCGCCGCCCCTGGTCGGGCACCTCGGCTGCGGACGAGGAGGCCGTACGCCACGCCCTGGAGCGGACCGGGCTCGCGGACCGGGCCGAGCAGTCGTGGCACACCCTCTCCGGCGGTGAGCGCCAGCGCGCCCAGATCGCCCGCGCCCTCGCGCAGGCGCCCCGGGAACTGCTGCTGGACGAGCCGACCAACCACCTCGACATCCAGCACCAGCTCGATCTGCTGGCACTCGTCGCGGACCTGCCGGTCACCACCGTGATCGCGCTGCACGATCTCAACCTGGCGGCGATGTACTGCGACGCGCTGCTGGTGCTGCGGGAGGGGCGGGTGGCCGCGGCGGGTACGCCGGGCGACGTCCTCACCGAGGAGCTGATCGCCGACGTCTACGGGGTGCGCACGGCCGTCACCCCGGACGGCCCCGACGGACGCCCGCACATCCGGTTCCTCACCAGGTGACCGGAAGCCGCGGAATCACCCGCCAAGCCCACCTGCGGATGCAGCCCCTCCGCATCACCGGGAGAGTCGGAGGTGTCCGACATACCTGACAAGCTGGTTGGGGTGCTGCGGGATGCGTATCACCGGACTTGGACATGCGGGACTCTTCATCGAAACCGAGGCGGGATCGGTCCTGTGCGACCCCTGGGTGAACCCCGCCTTCTTCGGCTCGTGGTTTCCGTTCCCGGACAACACGGACCTGGACTGGGCGCACTACGGGCGGTCCGCCGACTATCTGTACGTTTCCCATCTGCACCGGGACCACTTCGACGCGCAGAATCTGCGCCGCAACGTGCGCAAGGACATCACGGTGCTGCTGCCCGCCTTCGCCACCGACGAGCTGGAGCGCGAGCTGCGGGCGCTGGGGTTCACCCGGTTCCTGCGCACCGAGAGCGGAAAGCCGGTCGAGCGGGACGGCCTGCGCATCATGATCACCGCCCTCACCGGCCCCGGCGACGGGCCCATCGGCGACTCGGCGCTCTCGCTGGACGACGGCAGGACCGTGCTGCTCAACCAGAACGACGCGCATCCGCTGGACATCCCGGCGATCCGTGCGTTCGGCGAGGTCGACGCGTACTTCGTGCAGTTCTCCGGGGCGATCTGGTACCCGATGGTCTACCAGCTGCCGGACTCCGCGAAGCGGGAGTTCGCCGCCCGTAAGCGGCAGGGCCAGTTCGACCGCGCGCTGCGCTACATCGACGCGGTCGAAGCGGCGCACGTGTTCCCCAACGCGGGACCGCCGTGCTTCCTCGACGACGCGCTCTTCGAGTTCAACGGCACCGGTCGCGACGGCGAGTCCATCTTCACCGACCAGCGGGAGTTCCTGGCGCAGCTCGCGCAGGCGCGGCCGGATGTCTCGGCGCATCTGCTGCTGCCGGGCACGGTCGCGGAGCCGGAGGACACCGCCTGCAAACTCACCCACCGCCACACCGACAAGGAGATCGACCACATCTTCGGTGACAAGCGCGCCTATCTGCGTGACTTCGCCCGCCGCCGGCGCCCCGCCCTGGCCGCCGAACGCGCCTCGCGCTCCCCCGCGCTGCCGCGACACCGGCTGCTGAGCGAGCTGAAGCGGTGGTGGGAACCGCTGTTGGCGCGCGCGGACCACATCTGCGCGGGCGTCGGCGGACCCGCCCGGCTGGATGTGGGCGAGATCCCGATCGTGATCGACTTCCCCGCGCGGGAGGTGCGGGAGTGGAACGGCGAGCGCTGCCGCTACACGCTGTCCACCACGGGCGACCTGGTGGCCACCAACGTCGCCAAGCGCGAGGTCGACTGGTCCAACAGCCTGCTGCTGTCGATGCGGTTCACCGCGAGCCGCATCGGGCCGTACAACGAGTTCCTGTACGTGTTCTTCAAGTGCCTGTCCATGGAGCGCATCGAGTACGTCGAGAACTACTACGCCTCCGGTGAGGACGACGGCCAGGACATCGAACTCGACGGCTGGCGGATCCAGCGCCGCTGCCCCCACCTCCGCGCCGACCTGGGCCGGTTCGGGAAGATCGAGGGCGATGTGCTCACCTGCACGCTGCACGGCTGGCGCTACGACCTGACCACCGGGCGCTGTCTGACGGCCGACGGCCACGAACTGCGCGCCACGCGGTGCGAGAACCCATGAGACGGGCGGGGCTCCGGCGCGTATGGGTTCATGAACCCAGCGAAGGAGTCACACATGGCGCGCAGAAGAACCCTCGGCGGTCCGAAGAAGCTGATGCTGCTGGTCGGCGCGGTGGCGCTGGCCGGCACCGGGGCCGGAGTGATGGCGACCAGCAGCAACGCCGGCACCACCAGTTCCCCGAACACGGTCAAGGCGGAGTCCACCGCGTGCGACGGACTGGCTCAGGCCCTGGCCAACAACGAGAAGTTCATCGCCGACCAGCGAGCGAATCCGGATGCCCAGTCGGACGCCCGGATAGCCAACCGGGAGGCGGTCATCGAGGAGATCAAGCGGAAACAGGAGGCGTCCGGTTGCGCGGTGGGCTCCGGGGACACCGCGGCCTCCCCCGCCACCTCGTCCGCCCCGGAGGCCGGAGGCGCGGCCGAGGACACGGCGGCGGCCGATGACACGGCGGCCTCCGGGGACGCCGCCGCCGGCGAAGTCGTCTGCGCGGGCTCGACGGTCACCCTGTCGGGCGAGGACGGGGCACCGGCCGCGTCCAGCAACCAGTTCCCGGTCGGCACCAAGCTCAAGGTCACCAACCTGGACAACGACAAGTCCACGACCGTCTCCGTGACCTCGACCTCGGGCAGCTGCGCCCTGCTCAACAACGCCGCCTTCGAGCAGGTCCGGGAGACCGGCAAGAACCTGATCCGCAACGCGCGCATCGAGCGCGTGGGCTGAGCGGACGACGCACCGGGGGCCGGGGAACGAAGCCACCGGCCCCCGGCGGCCGGTCAACCCGCCTGGTCGGTGGCCTTGCCCCGGCGGGCGGCCACGGCCGCGAGCGCCTGCCAGGCCGCCTCCGGGTGCCGGGTCTCCTCCGGGTCGCCGTTGAACGGGTCGAGCAGCACGGACTCCGCGCCCAGTCGGCGCAGCTCCTCGATGTCATCCATGACCTGGTCGATCGTGCCCTCGCCGGCCGGGCGTTCGGGGCCGGTGACCGGCTCGTCGGTGAGCTTCAGCACCACGCGCGGGGCGAGCCCGGGCACCGGTCGGCCCAGCTCCTCCGCGATGCTCTTCAACCGGTCCAGCGCCTCCCGCAGCCAGTCGAGGGTGAACCAGATGGGATGCCACGCCTGGCCGTGCCGTACCGCCCGGCGCAGCGCGGCGTCGCTCATGCCGCCCACCCAGACCGGTATGTCGCCACTGCGGTAGTCCGCGTCGTCCTCCCAGGCGGTGCGGATCGCCTGGAGGTGTTCGTCGGCCAGCTTTCCGCGCCGCTCGAACTCCACGCCGAGCGCCTCGTACTCCTGCTTCGCCCATCCCACGCCGACGCCGAGGACCAGGCGTCCCCCACTGAGCTGGTTGAGGTTGGCGGCCATGCGGGCGATGAGCAGCGGATGACGGTACGGGACGACCAGCACCGTGGTGCCCAGCCGCACCCGGTCGGTGATCCCGGCCAGCCAGGACAGGGTGGTGAAGGGCTCGTAGAACGGGGCGGGATACTGCTCCGCCACATCGGGGGTGACCGCGACGTGGTCCGAGACCATCAGCAGGTCGTACCCCAGCCCCTCCACGGTCCGTGCCCACTGGCGCAGCACATCCGGCCGGGCGCCCGGGCCGAAGTTCGGGACGTTGACTCCTATTTCCATGGGATCACCCTAGGCAGTGATCATGATGCCGAGGCACACCGGCCCGTTTCCCTGCCGCGCATGCCGCGCATGCCGCGCGCGCCGCTACTCTCGCTCCATGGACGCCACTTGGAACGCTTCCGCGCCAGGAGTGATGCGACTGCCATCGGGACGGCTCATCCGCGGCCGGGGGTTGCGCCACCCCCTTCCGGAGGGACCCGCGCCCGCTTTCGCGCTGTATCTGCTGGGCCATGAGCCGCCCTCGGTCGCGTGGGAGGCCCGCTGGCTGCGCTGGCCCGATTTCCGGTGCCCGTCCGACCGCGCGGAGGCCGCCGCCGCGCTGCGCGAGGTGTGGGAGCGGGCCGCGGGCGAACGGGTCGAGGTCGCCTGCGGCGGTGGCCGGGGCCGCACCGGCACGGCGCTGGCCTGCGTCGCGGTGCTGGACGGCGTACCGCCCGGGGACGCGGTGCGGTACGTACGCGAGCACTACGCGGCGCGCGCCGTGGAAACGCCCTGGCAGCGCCGCTATGTCAGCCGGTTCGGACAGCCCGCGGTCAGTGGCTGACCGCGCGCCAAAACTTCGTTGATCATCGAAATGAGCGCGGCATAGTGTCGACGTCATGACCAAAGCGCCGGACACCGGTTACCAAAAGGAATGGCTCGCCGTGGCGGCGGCAGCCGTCACCGTCGTCTTGTGGGCCTCGGCCTTCGTCTCCATCCGCAGCGCGGGCTCGGCCTATTCACCCGGCGCCCTGGCCCTCGGGCGGCTGCTCGCCGGGACGGTGGCACTGGGCGCGATCAGCCTGATACGGCGGGTGGGGTGGCCACCCGGCGCGGCCTGGCCGGGAATCGCCTGCTCGGGCTTTCTGTGGTTCGGCGTCTACATGGTGGCGCTCAACTGGGGTGAGCAGCAGGTCGACGCGGGCACGGCCGCGATGGTCGTCAACATCGGCCCGATCCTCATCGCGCTGCTCAGCAGCAGGCTGCTGGGCGAGGGGCTGCCGCGTCCGCTGCTGTGGGGGATGGCGGTGTCCTTCAGCGGCGCGGTGGTCGTCGGGCTCTCGATGTCCGGCTCGGGCCGCTCCTCCGTGCTCGGTGTGCTGCTGTGCGTGGTGGCCGCGGTGACGTACGCGAGCGGCGTCGTCTCCCAGAAACCCGCGCTGCGGCACGGCGGAGCGCTCCAGGTGACCACGTTCGGCTGTCTGATCGGGACGGTGGCCTGTCTGCCCTTCGCCGGGACGCTGGTGTCGGAGGCCGCGCACGCCCCGCTGTCCGCGACGCTCAACATGGTCTACCTGGGTCTGTTCCCGACCGCGCTCGCCTTCACCACCTGGGCCTTCGCCCTGGCCCGCACCACCGCGGGCCGGATGGGAGCCACCACCTATGTGGTGCCGGCCCTGGTGGTGCTGATGTCCTGGCTGATGCTGGACGAGGCGCCGGGCGCGCTGACGCTCGCGGGCGGCGCCCTGTGCCTGGCCGGGGTCGCGGTCTCCCGCCGCCGTCCGCGCCCGGCGCCCTCGACGGTCGTGGCCACCGGCAGCCCGACGGCCAGGGAGACGTCTCCGGCCGATTAGCCGCATACCGGCATCAACCACCCGACCAGGGGATGTCTCGCCGATCACGCGGACATCCCCTTAACAGCTTCGGGCGCGGCACCGACGCGATCCGGCCGTTGTACCCGGGACCGCTTGGCACACTTTTTCGCACGATTCCGATCCCTCCTGGCCCGATATGGTCCAGGTGTGACCGGTATCGCAGGGAAGAATCCGTCCCGCCACGGATGAGTGCGATGCGCGAGGGTACCCATCGGGTCATGGACACAAACGAGCAACCCTTGCTCACGCCCGATCTGCCGCCCGTGGTCGACGTGCCGGATCTGACGTTCCCCAGCGGACGTCGCACCGAGAAGTCCCCGGGCCCGGCGGAGCGGAACGGCGAAAAGGAATCCCCCGCACCCTCCTCCACCCCCCAGCAGCGGCCTCTCGCGGCGTAAAGTCCGGCGGCTCGGGCACTCAGCAGGCATGCGTCTCGCAGTGCTCGACATAGGTTCACGTTCCGTTCACCTGAAGATCGCCGACCTCGTTCCGGGCGGACCGCCCGAGCCGGTGGCCACGCTCAAGCGGTCGGTCCATCTGGCCGAGGCGACCGATCGCCACGGGGTGATCAGCCAGGACGCCATCCGGCGCCTGGTCGGTGCCGTGACCGAGAGCGAAGCGGTCGTGGCCGCACACCAGGTCGACGACCTGGTGCCCCTGGCGACCTCCGCGGTGCGCGACGCAGCCAACCGGAAGACCGTTCTCGCCGCGATCGAGGACGCGACCGGATTCCGGGTGCGCTTCTTCAGCGGCGAGGAAGAGGCGCGTCTGACCTTCCTGGCCGCGCGCGGCTGGCACGGCTGGTCGGCCGGGCAGATGCTGCTGCTCGACATCGGCGGCGGCTCGATGGAGCTGGCCTGCGGCAGCCGTACGGAACCCGCGGTGGCGCTCTCACTGCCGCTCGGGGCCGGTCGGCTCACCCGCCACCATCTGCCCGACGAGGCGCCGGTGCACAAGCGGGACGTGGCGCGGCTGCGCAAGTACGTGCGTTCCGTCCTCACGGAGGCCACGGCCGAGCTGCGCGACCAGCCGGCCCCCGTGTCCGCGATCGCCACGTCGAAGACCTTCACCCAGCTGGCACGGCTCGCCGGAGCCCCCAAGCCGACGGCCGGGGCGCCCGGCCGCAGCACCCTCGCCCGCTCCGATCTGCGGAAGTGGATTCCCCGGCTGGCGGCCAGATCCGATGCCGAGCGCGCCCGGCTGCCGGGCATCTCCACGTCCCGGGCCCATCAGTCGCTCGCCGGGGCGATCGTGGCGGAGGCCGCCATGGAGCTGCTGGACGTGCGGCGGGTCACCATCTGCCCCTGGGCGCTGCGCGAGGGGGTCCTGCTGGACCGGCTGGCCGCGCTCGGCACGCCGCCGCTTCCGGCGGTGGCCGTGCCGAGGGCCCGTCACCACGCCCTCCACCGGCTGCACACCGTCTCCTGATCGCCGCCCTGCTGCCCGCCTGATGCCCCGGGATGATCGGGCAGGCCCGGCGCGTTATGCCGTGCGGTAAGCGTTGTCGACGACGATGGGAACGGATGACATGCCTCTTCACGGCGAGTACGAGCCGAGCCCGACCCAGTGGGTGCGCAATCAGGTCGAACTGATCGAGAGTTCCGGAGGCACCAAGGGCACGACGATACGGGGCATGCCCGTCATCCTGCTGACCACGCGCGGGGCGAAGAGCGGGAAGATCCGCAAGACTCCGCTGATGCGGGTGGAGCACGAGGGCAGGTACGCGGCGGTGGCCTCGCTCGGCGGCGCCCCCAAGCACCCCGTCTGGTACTTCAACGTGCTGGCCGACCCCCGCGTCGAGCTGCGCGACGGGACGGAGCTGTGGGACATGAACGCCCGCGAGGTCACCGGCGAGGAGAAGGCGCAGTGGTGGCGGCGCGCGGTCGAGGCGTACCCGGACTACGCCGACTACCAGGAGAAGACCACGCGCGAGATCCCCGTCTTCGTCCTGGAGCCCGCGGCCGCGCCGCACTGAACGCCCTGACGCGATGAGCGGCCCGGTCCGGCGGCCGAGCCGCTCATCGCGTGACGGCCTCCACCCGGGCCCCACACAACCTTCACGGAACCGGACCCCGCGGGATCACGGTGATATGTGTCCTCGCGACAAGGGAAACCGAAGGTTAGGCTCGGGTGGCACACCTGCACCACGGCACGAAGGAAGTACCTCAGCATGACCACCGCGAACAAGGGTGACCTGTCCCCGATCTACGACAGTCTCATAGCGGAACAGGGCGACGTTCCCGCCGAGGCACGGGAAGCGGCCGAAGAGATTCAGCGGGAGGCCGCCGAGGCCCTCGACTGGAGCCGGATCCGTCCCGCCCAGGGCTCCCACCCGCACCAGCAGGGCGAGTGACGCGGGGTCCGTATCGCCTCACCCCCAGCGGGTTCTCCGGATACGACAACGACACCAAGCGCGGCCCGGGGCTCCGGCCGTCGGGCCACGCAAACCGCGCGAAGGCACCGGACCACCACGCGCGGTGACCTCCCTCTTCGATAAGATTCCGGCGACGCACCGGACTTGATGGCGTCGAACACTTATCGCATGAGGGGAATCAGGTGACTACAGGGGTAGAGACATTCGAGTTTCAGGTCGAGGCGCGCCAGCTCTTGCAGCTGATGATCCATTCGATCTACTCGAACAAGGATGTCTTTCTGCGGGAGCTCATCTCCAACTCCTCCGACGCCCTGGACAAGCTGCGGCTGGAAACCCTCCGGGACGGGGATCTGGAGGCGGACACCTCGGATCTCCACATCGCGTTGGAGGTCGACAAGGAGCAGCGCACGCTGACCGTGCGCGACAACGGCATCGGGATGTCGCACGATGACGTGGTACAGCTCATCGGGACGATCGCGAACTCCGGCACCGCGAAATTCCTCAAGGAGCTGAAGGAGTCGCAGGACGCGGCGGCCTCCCAGGACCTCATCGGGCAGTTCGGGGTCGGTTTCTACTCCAGCTTCATGGTCGCCGACGAGGTGACGCTGCTGACCCGGCGCGCGGGCGAGACCCAGGGCACCCGCTGGGTGTCCAGCGGCGAGGGCACCTACACCATCGAGCAGGTCGAGGACGCCCCCCAGGGCACCGCGGTCACGCTGCGGCTCAAGCCCGAGGATGCCGAGGACCATCTCTTCGACTACAGCTCCCCGTGGAAGATCCGGGAAATCGTCAAGCGGTACTCGGACTTCATCACGTGGCCGATCCGGATGGCCGGGGAAAGCGCCACCAGCTCTTCGGAGGACGACAGCACTCCGGAAGACGGCGGCACCCCCGAACTCGAGACCATCAACTCGATGAAGGCGTTGTGGGCACGCCCGCGGGGCGAGGTCACCGACGAGGAATACAACGAGTTCTACAAGCACATCAGCCACGACTGGACCGACCCGCTCGAGACCATCCGCATGCAGGCGGAGGGCACGTTCGAATACCAGTCGCTGCTGTTCATTCCGTCCCGCGCGCCGCAGGACCTGTATATGCAGGACCGTAAGCGGGGCGTGCAGCTCTACGTCAAGCGCGTCTTCATCATGGACGACTGCGAAGCGCTCATGCCGGAATACCTGCGCTTCGTCAAGGGTGTCGTGGACGCCGCGGACCTTTCGCTGAATGTCTCGCGCGAGGCCCTTCAGCAGGACCGCCAGATCCAGTTGATGCGCCGTCGACTGGTCAAGAAGGTGCTGTCGACGGTCAAGGACATGATGTCCGACGACGCCGAGCGGTACGCGACGTTCTGGAAGGAGTTCGGCCGCGTCCTCAAGGAAGGGCTGCTGGGCGACTTCGAGAACCGGGACGCGATCCTGGAGGTCTCCTCCTTCGGCTCGACGCACGACGCGGAGCAGCCGACCACGCTCCGGCAGTACGTGGAGCGCATGAAGGACGGGCAGGAGCACATCTACTACGCCACGGGCGAGTCGCGCTCGATCGTGGAGAACTCGCCCCACATGGAGGCCTTCCAGGCCAAGGGGTACGAGGTGCTGGTCCTCACCGACCCCATCGACGAGCTGTGGGTCGACGCCGTCCCCGAGTTCGAGGGCAAGCAGCTGCGGTCGGTCGCCAAGGGGCAGGTCGACCTCGACGGCGAGGACGAGTCGAACGAGGGCGGGCCCGAGCGCGAGCAGCAGAAGAAGGACTTCGCCGATCTGCTGTCCTGGATGACGACGACGCTGAGCGAGCAGGTCAAGGAGGTGCGGCTGTCCTCCCGCCTCACCACCTCTCCCGCCTGCATCGTCGGCGACACCCACGATGTCACCCCGGCCCTGGAGAACATCTACCGCGCGATGGGGCAGAACGTGCCCCAGATCAAGCGCATCCTGGAGCTGAACCCCACTCATCCGCTGGTCAGCGGGTTGCGCACGGCCCATGGTGAGCGCGCGGAGGACCCGGGCCTCGCGGAGACGGCCGAACTCCTCTACGGGATGGCCCTGCTCGCCGAGGGCGGGGAACTCAGCGACCCGTCGCGCTTCATCAAGCTGATGGCCGGCCGCCTGGAGCAGACGCTGTGATCCGCGCCTCCGGGCGGGCCCGTGCCAGGGCCCGCCCGGAGGCTTTTGCCGAACCGGCAACTTTCCTCCCCC
>NZ_RIBZ01000085.1:0-20851 GCF_003721215.1 Streptomyces botrytidirepellens | reverse complement strand
TCGGTCGCGGGGGCGGTGGCCCCCGCGACCGAGGCCCGCGAACCCCGGCAGAAAAGGATCCCCGCGATGACCTCGGGCCAGGCGACGACGGCGCGCAGCGCCGCGTTCTTCGACGTCGACGAGACGCTGATCACGCGCAAGAGCATGCTCTCGTTCCTCCGCGACTACTACCGGTGGCTCGGCCGCCCCGACTCGGCGGCCGACGACACGGTGGCCTCCCTGCGGGACATCGCCGCGGGACCCGGTGGCCGGGCGGCGTCCAACCGCGCCTACTACCGGCTGTTCGCGGGCCACCGGGTGGCCGAGGTGGCCGCCGCCGGGCAGCAGTGGTTCGACGACGGGATGACCGCCGGGGGGCTGTTCCATCCCGCGGCGCTGCTGGCCCTGCGGGAACACCAGCAGCGGGGCGATCTGGTGGTCCTCGTCTCCGGCTCCTTCTCGGCCTGCCTCGATCCGATCGCCCGGTACGTCTCCGCGGACATCGCGCTCGGCACGGTGCCGGAGGTCTCCGGCGGCAGCTACACCGGCGAGGTCCGCGACGTCCGCATCGGGGCGGGCAAGGCCGAGGCGGTGGCCGAGGTGCTGAGGGAGCGGGAGTTGTGCCCCGAGGACTGCCACGCGTACGGGGACCACGCCTCCGACCTGGCCCTGCTGCGCCAGGTGGGGCACCCCGTGGTGGTGGGCGACGATCCGGTCCTGCTGGAGCACGCCCACCGCGGCAGGTGGCGGCGGCTGCCCCCGGCGGTCACGGTGCCGGCGGGCTGACGGCCGTACCACCCGGTGCGGGCCGTACCACCCAGTGCGGGCCGTACCACCCGGTGCGCCGGTCCTGCGGGGGACCGGCGCACGGCCGGAATGAGCTGCGGAGCGCGTCGCGTCGAAAACTTTCGCTCGGCGTGGAGGGCCACACACCGTTGACGCACCGGGTCCCCACTGGACACACTCCGGTGCAACCAGTTCAACAGAACCCACCAGACTCCCACAGGATGTGTCATGGGTCCCCGCACAGCCCGCACGCTCCTCCTGCCGCTGCTCGCCCTGCTCACGCTGGTCACGAGCATCGTCACCGCGCCGCCCAGCCCCGCGCTGAGCGGCGCGTCGTCCGCATCCGCGTCGAAGCCGAAGTACGCCGGGTATCTCTTCACCTACTTCACGGGTGAGGGCACCGCCGACGGCGAACAGATACGGATGGCGCTCAGCCGCGGCAACGACCCCTTGCACTGGAGGGAGTTGAACGCCGGGAAGCCCGTCCTCACCTCCGGCCTCGGCGAGAAGGGCCTGCGCGACCCCTTCGTCATCCGCTCCCCCAAGGGCGACACGTTCTATCTGATCGCCACCGATCTGCGGATGTACAAGAACAGCAGCGGCACCTGGGACCAGGTCCAGCGCACCGGCAGCAAGTCGATCATGGTGTGGGAGTCGAAAGACCTCGTCAACTGGACCGACCAGCGCCTCGTCAAGGTCTCCCCGGACACCGCGGGCAACACCTGGGCGCCCGAGGCGTACTACGACGAGAAGCTCGGCGAGTACGTCGTCTTCTGGGCGTCGAAGCTCTACGCCGAGGACGACCCGGAGCACACGGGCTCGACCTACAACAAGATGCTGTACGCGACGACGAAGGACTTCCGCACCTTCAGCGAGCCCAAGGTGTGGAACGACCCCGGCTACTCGGTCATCGACTCCACCGTCATCAAGGACAAGGGCTCCTACTACCGCCTCACGAAGGACGAGCGCGACCCGTCCTCCGGCACGCCCTGCTCGAAGTTCATCACGGCCGAGAAGTCCAGTTCGCTGACGGACACCTCGTACGACTTCGTGTCCGACTGCATCGGCAAGGACACGATCGACCGCGGCGAGGGCCCGACCATCTTCAAGTCGAACACCGAGAACAAGTGGTACCTGTTCATCGACGAGTTCGGCGGCCGCGGCTACATCCCCTTCGAGACCACCGACCTCGCCTCGGGCAAGTGGACGCCGTCCCAGAACTACCAGCTGCCCGCCAGCCCCCGGCACGGCACGGTGCTGCCCGTGACCCAGGCCGAGTACGACCGGCTGCTGCGCACGTACCCCGCGTCGCAGGCCGCGCCCGCCGATGTGACGGCGAAGGGCCAGAAGGGGTACGCGATCGTCACCGAGGAGAGCCGCAAGGCCGTCCTGCCGATGGACCCGAAGGCCGATCTGCGGCGGCTGGCGCCCCGCTTCGCGCTCCCGGCCGGTGCCACCCTCAGCCCGCCCTCCGGCACCCGTCGGGACTTCCGCAAGCCCCGGACATACACGCTGACGTCCGCCGACGGAACGACGCGTGAGTGGACCGTCGAGGCCGTGCCGATGCGCAGCCCCATCCTGCCCGGGCTGAACGCCGACCCCGACATCCAGTACGCCGACGGCCGCTACTGGATCTATCCCACGACCGACGGCTTCCGCGGCTGGGGCGGGACCAAGTTCAAGGCGTACTCATCGAAGGACCTGGTCCACTGGAAGGACCACGGGGTGATCCTGGACCTCGGTCCGGACGTCGCTTGGGCGGACAAGTACGCGTGGGCGCCCGCGATGGCCGAGCGCAACGGCAAGTACTACTTCTACTTCTGCGCCGAGCAGCAGGTCGGTGTCGCGGTCGCCGACTCCCCCGCCGGGCCCTTCAAGGACGCGCTGGGCAAGCCGCTGGTGCCCAAGGGCCAGCTGGAAGGCCAGATGATCGACCCGTCGGTGTTCACCGACGACGACGGCCAGTCCTACCTGTACTGGGGCAACGGCCAGGCGTACGGCGTGCCGCTGAACGACGACATGACGTCCTTCGACTCCTCGAAGATGCGGAAGTTCACCCCGGACAACTTCCGGGAGGGCTCCTTCGTGGTCAAGCGCAAGGGCACGTACTACCTGATGTGGTCCGAGGACGACACCGGCAGCGAGAACTACCACGTCGCCTACGCCACCGGGTCGTCGCCGGTGGGTCCGTGGACCAAGCGGGGCACGATCCTCTCCAAGCGCCTCGACTACGGGATCAAGGGGCCGGGCCACCACTCGGTGGTGAACGTCCCCGGCACGGACGAGTGGTACATGGCCTACCACAGGTTCGCCGTCAACGGCCCCGGCAGGGCGGGCGGCGACGGTACCCACCGGGAAACCACCATCGACCGCATGGAGTTCGCGGCCGACGGGACGATCAAGCCGGTGGTGCCGACGCTGGAGTCGATCGATCCGCTGCGCCGACGCTGATCTCAACACCATCGAGGAGAGGAGATCGCCGTGGCGGTCACCCGTAGATCGTTACTGATCGCAGGCACCGCCACCCCCATGGCCGGGGCACTCGCCACCGCCACCCCCGCGTCCGGCGCGGCCCCGTCCCGCGCCCTGGGCGGCCGGACGCTCCCGCTCACCGACGGCTGGCGCTTCGCCCTGGTCAACCCCGGCGGGATCACCGACCCGACCGGTGACTTCGAGAACGCCCAGGCACCCGGTCACGACGACTCCACATGGCGCGAGGTCGCCATTCCGCACGACTGGAGCATCGAGCTGACCCCGACCACCGAGCACGGCACCACGGGCGGGACCGGCTACTTACCGGGTGGGCTCGGCTGGTACCGCAAGTCCTTCACGCTGCCGTCCGAGCTCGCGGGCAAGCGGATCTCCGTCGAGTTCGACGGGGTGTACATGGACGCGTACGGGTACCGCAACGGCAAGCACATCGGCAACCACCCCTACGGCTACACCGGGTTCGCCCTCGACCTCACCGACGCGGTCCACACCGACGGCACCACCCCCAACGTCCTCGCCGTCCAGGTCCGCAACCAACTGCCCAGCAGCCGCTGGTACTCCGGCAGCGGCATCTACCGCCACGCCCGCCTCGTCATCACCGACCCCGTCCACGTGGCCCGCTGGGGCACCTACATCACCACCCCCACCCTGAGCCAAGACCGCGCCACCGTGCGGGCCCGCACCAGCATCGTCAACACCACCGGCGACGACCAGTCCGTCACCATCGTCTCCACCCTCAAGGACCCCGACGGGAAGACGGTCACCCACGCCCGCTCCACCCTCACCGTCGGCGCGGACACCACCCGCGACGCCACCCAGGAGATGACGGTCGACAAGCCACGCCTGTGGTCCTTCGCCACACCCCGGCTCTACACCCTGGAAACCGAACTACGGGTCCGGGACAGGACCACCGACCGCTACCGCACCCCCTTCGGCATCCGCCACGTCACCATCGACCCCGACCACGGGCTCACCCTCAACGGCGAGTACACCAAGCTCCAGGGCGTGAATCTGCACCATGACCTGGGGGCACTCGGCGCCGCGTTCAACACGGACGCGTTCGTACGCCAGATGACCATCATGAAGAGCATGGGCGTCAACGCCCTGCGCACCTCGCACAATCCGCCCGCGCCCGAGGTGGTCGAGGTGTGCGACCGGCTCGGCATCGTGATGATGGTGGAGGCGTTCGACTGCTGGCGCACCGGCAAGACCGCCCATGACTACGGCCGTTTCTTCGACGAGTACTGCGAGGCGGACACCGCCGAGATGGTCGGCGCGGCCCGTAACTCCCCCGCGGTCATCATGTGGTCCATCGGCAACGAGATCACCGATTCGACCAGCACACCGGGTCTGGCCATGGCCCAGCGCATCATCGACGCCATCAAGAAGACCGATGACACCCGGCCGATCGTGATCGGCTCCAACAAGTACCGCGGCGGTCCGCCCGCGCCCGGTTCCCCCGCCGATCTGATGCTCGCCAAGGTCGACGGACTGGGCCTCAACTACAACATCGCCTCCTCGGCGGACGCCCTCCACGCCCGCTACCCGGATCTGTTCCTGTTCGAGTCCGAGACCTCGTCCGCCACCTCCTCCCGCGGGGCCTACCAGGAGCCCGAACGCCTCAACACCGGGGAGAACCAGACCCCGGGCAAACGCGAGGCCTCCTCCTACGACAACAACATCGTCAACTGGGCGGCGAGCGGCGAGTACGAGCTGAAGAAGGAGCGGGACCGCCCCTACCTCACCGGGCAGTTCCTGTGGTCCGGCATCGACTACATCGGCGAGCCCACCCCGTACAAGGTGTTCCCGGTGAAGGCATCGTTCTTCGGTGCCGTGGACACGGCCGGGTTCCCCAAGGACGCGTACTACCTGTTCAAGAGCCAGTGGACGAGTGATCCCATGGTCCACCTGGTGCCGATGAACTGGACCGATCACCGGCCGGGCGAGACGGTCGAGGTCTGGGCCTACGCCAACGTGGACACCGTCGAACTCTTCCTCAACGGCGACTCGCTCGGCGTCCGCCGCTTCGACACCAAGAAGACCACCGACGGCCGCACCTACCTGGAAACCACCGAGGCCACCGGCGACGACAAAACCGTCACCACCGGCCCCTACCCCGGCAGCTACACCAGCCCCAACGGCAGCGCGGGCAAACTCCACCTCACCTGGAACGTCCCCTTCGCCCCCGGCGAGCTGAAAGCCGTAGCCCGCCGCAACGGCCGCATCGTCGCCACCGAGNCTGGAACGTCCCCTTCGCCCCCGGCGAGCTGAAAGCCGTAGCCCGCCGCAACGGCCGCATCGTCGCCACCGAGCGCACCGCCGGACGCCCCCACACCATCCGCCTCACCCCCGACCGCAAGACCGTCGACGCCGACGGCCGGTCACTGTGCTTCATCACCGCGGAAGTGGTCGACGCCCACGGTGTGATGGTGCCCTCCGCGGACCATCTGATCTCTTTTGAGGTGTCCGGAGGCGGGTTGGCCGGTGTCGACAACGGGCGTCAGGAAAGCGCCGAGCGCTACCAGGCCAGCACCCGCACCGCCTACCACGGCAAGGCCCTCGCCATCGTCCGTACCGGCACCAAGCCGGGGCACCTCACCATCACCGCCCGCTCGGCGGGGCTGCGCAAGGCCACCACCACGGTCCGCGCCACCGGCGGCACGTCCGCGAGGGTCACCCCCACCCGGCCGTTCGCGCCCGGCCCGGGTCCGGCCGCGCCCGCGTACCCGCTCGCGGACGCCAGCTACTCCGGATCGCCCCAGACGCTGCCCGCGGCCATGCTGGACGGCGATCCGGCCACCGGATGGTCCAACGCCTTCACCAAGGTCGCCACCTCGCTGCTGCCCGCCTTCAACGGGGCCAGGAAAACTGACTGGGTCTCGGTGACCTGGGCCAGGAAACGCCGAGTGCGCCGCGTCGAGGTGTCCTTCACCCTCGACGCGACGCACTCACTACCCGCCTCGGTCACGGTCTCCGCCTGGGACGGACACCGCTTCACCCCGGTCCGCGAGGCGGATGTCACCTGGGCCGACGCGTCCGACACCCCGACCGTCATCACCTTCGATCCGGTGCGCACCTCCCGGCTGCGGCTGGATCTGGTGAGCGCACGCCCCGGGACCGCGGACGGCGCCCAGCGGATCAGCGCGCTGGAGGTCCCGGACGCGTAGGACGTGTCCGGGGGGTCAGACCACCGGGGCGGGGTAGGTCGGGTACTCCACCCCGGACACGTGCTGGACGACGCGGATGACCTGGCAGGAGTAGCCGAACTCGTTGTCGTACCAGAGGTAGAGGATCGCGTTGTCGCCCTCGACCTTGGTGGCACCGGCGTCGATGATCGAGGAGTGGCGCGAGCCGATGAAGTCGCTCGACACCGCGTCGGGGGCGCTGATGAAGTCGATCTGGCGCTTGAGCGGCGAGGTCAGCGACACATCGCGGAGGTGGTCGAGCACCTCCTCGCGGGTGGTCTCGCGCGCGAGCTGGAGGTTGAGGATCGCGATCGAGACGTTCGGCACCGGGACCCGGATCGAACTGCCGGTGATCTTCGCCTTGAGGTCGGGCAGCGCCTTGGCGACGGCGGAGGCGGCACCGGTCTCGGTGATGACCATGTTGAGCGGCGCGGACCGGCCGCGGCGCTCGGACTTGTGGTAATTGTCCAGCAGGTTCTGGTCGTTGGTGAACGAGTGGACGGTCTCCACGTGGCCGCGCAGCACGCCGTACTCGTCCTCCATCGCCTTCAGCGGCGGGACGATGGCGTTGGTGGTGCAGGACGCGCAGGACAGGATCTGCTCGTCCGGCTTGAGCATGTCGTGGTTGACGCCGTGGACGATGTTGGGCACGTCGCCCTTGCCCGGCGCGGTCAGGACGACCTTGTCGATGCCGGGGCGCAGGTGCTTCGACAGGCCCTCGCGGTCACGCCACTTGCCGGTGTTGTCGATGAGGATGGCGTTCTTGATCCCGTGCGCCGTGTAGTCGACCGACGCCGGGTCGTCGGCGTAGATCACCTTGATCTCGTTGCCGTTGGCGACGATCGTGCCGTTCGCCTCGTCGACGGTGATCGTGCCCTGGAACTGCCCGTGGATGGAGTCGCGGCGCAGCAGCGAGGCGCGCTTCACGAGGTCGTCGGCGGCCCGGCCGCCGCCTCCGCGGACGACGATGGCGCGCAGCCGCAGGCCGTTGCCGGAACCGGCCTTCTCGATGAGCAGCCGGGCCACGAGCCGCCCGATGCGGCCGAACCCGTAGAGGACGACGTCCCGCCCCTCGCGGCGCTCGATCTTGTTGGCGCCCGTGGCACCGGCCACGGCCTCGGCGGTGAACTCCTCCACCGACAGACCGCGGTCGTCGGTCTTGTAGGTGGCGGCCAGCATGCCGATGTCGATCTGGGACGGGCCGAGGTCGAGCGTGGCCAGAGCCTGGAGGAACGGCAGCGTCTCGGTGACCGACAGTTCGTCGCCGGCGATCTGCCGGGCGAAGCGGTGGGTCTTGAGGATGCTGACCACCGACTTGTTCACCAGGGAGCGGCTGTGCAGCAGGACGTTGACGTCCCGCTCACGGTGCAGCTTCCCGATGATCGGGATCATCGACTCCGCGATCTCCTCGCGGGTGTTCCAGTTGGTGAACGAGTCCTCGTTGACAGTCACAAGTTCATCTTTCGAGCTAGGCGGCGCTCATATGCTAACCCGTCTGCACCTTTGATCAGTCACGAGGTGCCGCCGGGCTCGCGGCGACACCTCGTGACGCGCCCCAGGAGATGTCTAGCCGTGCTCGGTCGGCATGCCCGCACACGTCCGACAGGGACAGTGCGGACAGCCCACGGAGTGCAGGAAGCGCGGCGGACCGGCCGTGGACCCGCAGATCAGGCAGGTCAGCTCGCCGTCGTCGGCGACGACCTCCTCGTACGCCACCGGGACCATCCGGTCGTCCGCGCCGATCCGCTTGTGCGGCGAGCCGACGGCGAGGATCACGTGGTCGGTGATCGCGCCGACCGCGTGCGGGATGCCCCCTTCGATCAGGAGGGTCTGTCCGGCGTGGGTCTCGTAGATGCGGCCGCCGTAGGTCATGGTGCCGATACCGGCCACGATGGTCAGGATGTGGTGGCCGGGGTGGGTGTGCGGGACGAACCCGGCGCCCGCGGGCAGCCGGATCAGATCGGCGCCGATGTCCCCGTTGGTCACCAGCTCGCGCCCGCTGGCCGACGAGGTGCCGTGCAGCGGCACCGGCAGCGCGGCGTGTTCCACATGCAGCCCGGTGCGCTCGGGGCTCAGCGTCTTCTTCGCCCAGGTGGCGATCTCCAGCGCGGGCTCGGTGTCCTGGTTCCGCATGTCACTCCCTCGGTTGTGAATCCCATACGACGCCGCCCAGGTCATGGCGGCCGGATCGCAGCACGGAGAAGCCCACCGTGGCGGGGTGGCCGGGGCGCGGCTGTCGCGCCCAGGCCCAGCGGTCGATACGGGCGGCCCCGGGGTCGTCCGCGAGCCAGCGCCACAGATAGTCGAGCGCCCAGGGCATGCCGTCGGCGGCCGGGACGACGACACAGCGTGAGGCGGGGCCGTGGGGCAGCAGCCGCAGCCCGCCGTCCTCGGACTCCCACCACGCACCAAACGGGGGCGCATCGGACGCAACGCCTTCTGTGACACAGATCTCGGCGGCGACTGCGGCATGTTCCGAAAGGGGCCACTGGGACCGCAGATACGCGCGCCACCGCGCCTTCTCGGCTTCCGGCAGGGGTGTCCCGGTCCCGTGCGCGCGCACGTGTTCGCGCAGGAAGTCGAAGGCGGCGAAGACGGGCTCCTCGCCGGTGGGGACCGGCTCGTCCGCGGCGTACGGCGCGATCGCGCGCAGCGCGTGGTGCAGATCACCCGCGGGCCGACCCCGCGCGGGAGCGGCGGTGCCGAGCAGGGTGCGGGCGGTGACGGCGGCGTAGCGCAGCAGCCGTTCGTAGCGGACGGTGGAGATCCGCCGTACGGCCAGGGTGCGGCCCATCGCGGTGCGCTGCGGTTTGCCGGTGGCGGTGGCGAGGAAGCCGCCCCACCGGACGGCGGCGGGGCGCACGGCGGCCCGCTCGCACACGGTGCGCACCGCGTCGAGGGTGTCGCCGGGCGGGCCGTCGGCGACGAGGCCGACCTCGTGGCCGAGCGTGGCCTCGGCCACCGGCACGGCGGCGAACCGGCCGCGCAGCCCCGCGTCGTGCCAGGTGCGCTCCACGTCCAGCGGATAGTGTTTCTCGCCACCGCGGTCGATGCGCTCCTTGGCGCGGCCCCTGAGGACGAGCAGTCCGTCGCGCAGCTCACCGAGGTCGCCGGTGCGCAGCCAGCCGTCGGGGGTGAGGGCCTGGGCGGTGGCGGCCGGGTCGCGCCAGTAGCCGTCCATCATGTCCGGTGTTCTGATCCACACCTCGCCGGCCTCGATCCGCACCTCCGTGTCGGGGAGCGGGAGTCCGACCGGCGGGAAGCGGTCGAGGTACTGCGCTGCGAAGTCCTCGCCGGTCAGCTCGGGCATGGTGAAACTGAAGTTGACCGCTTCGGTGAGCCCGTACCCCTGGCGGAGCCTGGGCCCGTAGCGCTGGTGGAAGCGCCGGGCGAGGTCGCCGGTGAGCGGGGCGGCCGCGGTGATCAGATAGTCCAGGCCGTCCGGCCAGGCGGGTCCTGCCTCCACCAGCTCCGAGAGCAGGGCGGGGACGATCGATCCGGTACGGGCGCCGCCCGCCGCCAGGTCGCGCAGATAGCGCTCGGGGTCGAAGGCGGTGTGCAGGACCAGCGGGGTGTGCGTGGTGTGGGCGCCGATGAGCGACATCACGAGCGCGTTGCAGTGGTACAGCGGCAGACAGGTGCCGTGCGGGCGGTCGGGGGCGAAGCGGTGCAGCCGCGCGGTCTTGGTGGCGTTGCCGAGGACGGCGCGGCGGCTGAGCATCACGCCCTTGGGGGTGCCGGTGGACCCGGAGGTGAACATGATGAACGCCAGCTCCGCCGCCCCCGGATCGGGCTCGGCGGGCGCCCCGGGGAGGATCCGCAGCCCGATCGGGTGGGTGCGGTCGGCGGGTGTGTCGATGACGGCCGAGGCGTCCACCCGCCGCACGGCGGCGGCCAGTTCGGCGTCGGAGGCGCGCGGGTGTTGCGGTACGGCGACGAGCCGCAGGTCGAAGCAGGTGAGCAGGGCCCCGGCCAGCGGTTCGCCGTGCGGGAGCCGGATGACGACGCGGGCACCCGCCGGAAGGGCGTCCAGGCCGAGCAGCTCCGCTCGGTAGCGTTGCGCCAGTTCCGCCGTGTCCAGCGGGGCGCGGTGCGCCACGGATGTCATGGGTTCTCCGTCCCTCGGGCGGTGCGGTCATGGCGGCGCAGTTCCTGGTCAAGGATCCGGCCGAAGCCGCCGATGTGCTGGTGCTGCATGATCCGCTCGTGGTCGCTGTCCACGTCGTGGAGGGTGAGTGCGCCGGTGACGAGGGGGCGCCATGCCTTCTCCACCGCCGGGCGGTTTCCGGCCGCTGCCACGTGAACGGCGTCGCCGTCGAGGACGGGCGGTCGGTAGGCGCGCAGGAGCCGGGCGTTGTTCTTCGCCACGGCGACGATGCGGTCGATGTCGTCCTCGGTGAGGGTGGCGAGCGCGCTGCCCTCGGTGCGGAGCAGGGCGGTGACGGTGGCGAAGTCCAGGACACCGGGCGGGAATTGGCGCTCGTCGTGTCCGGCGGCGGTCACCAGGATGCGGTGGACGCGCTCCTCGTCGATGTGTTGCGCTTCGCCGTCGCCGTCGGGCGGCAGGGCGTCGACCACGCACACCAGCCCCGGTTCGACGCCCAGCTCCCGCAGCCGTACGGCCATGGCGTGGGCGACGAGTCCGCCGAAGGACCAGCCGACCAGGTGGTACGGGCCGTGCGGGCGTACCGACCGCAGCTCGTCCACGTACCGCTCGGCCATCTCCTCGATCGTGGAGGGAAGTTCGCGGATGCCACCGGGGCCCTCGCCCCGCAGGGCGTAGAGCGGATGGGCGCGGTCGACGTGGTGCAGCAGCCCGGCGTACAGCCAGCCGATGCCACTCAGCGGGTGCACACAGAACACCGGCGCCGCCTCGCCGGTGGCGCGGTACGCGATGAGGTGGCCCCGGGCGGTCGGGGTGCCGTCGTCGAGGCGGTCGGCGAGGGTGGCCGGGGTGGCCGCTTCGAACAGGTCGCGGATGGTGGGCCGCAGGCCGAGTACGTCGCGGATGCGGGTGGCGAGCCGGGTGGCGCTCAGCGAGTGGCCGCCCAGGGCGAAGAAGCTGTCCGTGGCGCCGACCCGGTCCACGCCGAGCACCTCGGCGAACAACCGGCACAGCGTCTCCTCCCGCAGCGTGCCCGGCGCCCGGCTGCCGGTGCCACTCCCCCAGTCCGGCTCGGGCAGCGCGCGCCGGTCCACCTTGCCGTTGCGGGTGAGCGGGAGGCGGTCGAGCGTGTGGAGGCGGGCCGGGAGCATATAGCCGGGCAGCCGCGCGGCCAGGTGGTCGCGTACGGAGTCGAGGTCGGCACCGGAGGCATCGGAGGCACCAGCCGTGGGGACGAGGTAGCCGACCATTCGGCGGTCGTCCGGGCCCACGTCCCGCACCGCCGCGGCGGCCGCCCCCACCTGGGGGTGACTGGTCAACGCCGCCTCGATCTCGCCGAGTTCGACGCGGTGGCCGCGCAGCTTGATCTGGTCGTCGTCGCGGCCGTGGAAGCGCAGCGTGCCGTCGGCCCGCCACGAGGCCAGGTCGCCGGTGCGGTACATGAGGGCGCCGGGCGGGCCGAAGGGGTCGGCCACGAAGCGTTGCGCGGTGAGCGAGGGGCGGTGCAGATAGCCGTGGGCAACGCCCGCGCCCGCGAGGTACAGGTCGCCGATGGCGCCGGGCGGCACGGGCCGCATGCGGGGGCCCAGGACGTACGCGCGCGTGTTGGCGACGGGTCGGCCCAGGGGGACGGCGGGCTCCTGGGGCCCGGTGACGGGGTGGCAGGCGGACCAGACGGTGGTCTCGGTGGGGCCGTAGTACGAGAACAGTCGGCAGCCGAGGCCGGTGAGGGTTTCGGCGAGCGGGCCGGGGACGGCCTCGCCGCCGATGACCGCCCGCATGCCGCGCAGCACGTCCGGCCGCCGGTCGGCCAGGGTCTGCCAGCGCGAGGGGGTGGCCTGCATGACCGTGACGCGGTGCCGGGCCAGGAGGGCGAGCAGGGCGTCCGGGTCGCGGAGCGTCGCGGTGTCGGCGACCACCGTGGCGGCGCCGGTGACGGGACCGAGGAACAGTTCGGGCACCGACATGTCGAAGTTGGCGGGTGCGGCGGCCAGGACGCGGTCGCCCTCGTGGACACCGAGGCGCTCGCGCAGGGTGGCCAGCAGGTTGACCAGCGCGGGCTGCGGGACGACGACGGCCTTGGGGTGGCCGGTGGAGCCGGAGGTGTGGATCGCGTACGCGGCGTCGTCGGGCAACCGGGCCGGGTCAGGTGAGGTGGCGAGTGTCCACGGCTCGCCGCCGGTGTCCGGCGCGCGCAGGACCAGGGCGGGGCGGGCGTCGGCGAGCAGGGCGGCGATCCGGTCGGGCGGCAGGTCGGGGTCGAACGGCAGATACGCGGCGCCGGTGGACAGCACGGCCAGGCACGCCGTGATGAGGCCGGTGTCGCGCGGCAGGCCGACGGCGACCAGTCGGCCCGGGCCCGCGCCGCGGTCCCGTAGCGTGCGGGCCAACTCCGCTACCCGCTCGGCGAGTTGCCGGAAGTCCAGCGTCTCCGTGGCCCCGATCACGGCGGGCGCGTGCGGCGTACGGCGGGCCCGGGCCGTGAACATCTCCACCACGCCCGCCCCGGCCACCTCGTGTGCGGTGTCGTTCCAGGTGGTGACGGTCCGTCGCTCCTCGTCCTCCGTGAGCAGGGGGAGGTCCGCGACGGCCCGGCCGGGGTCGGCCACGGCGGCACGGAGCAGCCGGGCCAGCCGCTCGTTCAGGGCGTCCGCCGTGGGCCGGGTGAACAGGTCGGCGTTGTACTCCAGCACCCCGGACACGCCCGCGGGCGCGCCGGTCGCGTCGTACTCCTGCTGAAGGCTCCACAGCAGGTCCAGGCGGGCCCGGTCGCCGTGCACCGCCACCTGCCGCGCGGTGATCCCCGGCAGCTCGAGGTCGGCACGTCCGGTGTCCTGGAAGGCCAGCATCACCTGGAAGACGGGGTGGTACGCCGTGGAGCGCGGCGGATTGAGGAGCTTCACCAGCTGCTCGAACGGCAGCTCCTGGTGCTCGAAGGCGTCCAGATCGGCCGTGCGCACCCGGCGCAGCAACTCGGCGAAGGAAGGGGTGCCCGACAGGTCGGTGCGCAGGACCAGCGTGTTGACGAAGCAGCCGATGGTGTCGTGCAGCGCCGCGTCGTGGCGGCCCCCGACCGCCGTACCGATCGGGATGTCCTCGCCCGCGCCGAGCCCGGACAGCAGGGCGGCGAGCGCGGCGTGCAGCACCATGAACACGCTCGCCTCGTGTTCGCGGGCGAGGGCGGTGAGCCCCTGGTGCAGTTCGGCGTCCAGGGCCAGCTCGACGGTGCCGCCGCGATGTGAGGTGGTCGGCGGGCGCGGGTGGTCGGCGGGCAGGGGCAGCACCTGCGGGATGCCGCTCAGGGCGCGCGTCCAGTACGCGGTGGCGGCGTCGGTGGGCAGCTCCCGCTGCCAGAGCGCGAAGTCCGCGTACTGCGCGGGCAGCGGCTCCCACCGGGGGGCATCACTCAAGGTCCTGGCCCGGTAGGCGGCCGACAGGTCGCGGGTGAGCGGGGTCAGCGACCAGCCGTCGGCCGCGATGTGGTGGGGCAGCAGGAGCAGGACGTGGCGGTCTGGCCCTAGCACGTACAGCGTCGCCCGCAGGGGCAGTTCCGTGGCCAGGTCGAAGGGGCGGGCGGCGTCGGCGGCGAGCCGTTCGGCCAGACCCGCCTCCTTCACCTCGACGGTCGCGAAGGGCGGTTCGACGGGGGTGATGACGCGCTGCCAGGGCTCCCCGTCGTGGACCTCCACCACGGTGCGCAGGATCTCGTGGCGCACCAGGACATCCATGAGCGCGGCGCGCAGCGCCTCGGTGTCCAGCGGGCCGTCCAGCGTGAAGGCGAACGGCATGTGGTACGTCGGCCCGGCGTCCTCGAAGTGGTGGAGGAACCACAGGCGGCGCTGTGCGAACGACAGCGGGACACGGGCCGGGCGCAGCCCGGGGCGCAGCGGCGGGCGCTGCGCCGGACGTCCGGCCGAGGCTCGGCGGGGCTCGCGCTGCGCGGTGACGCGCGGAGCGAGCGCGGCCACGGTGGGCGCGTCGAACAGCGTGCGGATGGCGAGGTCGATGCCGACGCCCGCGCGGATCTTGTTGATCAGCTGGGTGGCGAGCAGCGAGTGTCCGCCGAGGTCGAAGAAGCCGTCCTCCACGCCGACGTCGGGCACGCCGAGCGTTTCGGCGAAGGCGCGGCACAGGAACCGTTCCAGCTCGGTGGCGGGCGCCCGTCCGGCGCCGGTCCGCAGCCCCTCGGTGGGCGCGGGCAGGGCGCGCCGGTCGAGCTTGCCGTTGCGGGTCAGCGGCAGCCGGGCGATCGGCACCACGAAGCCGGGCACCATGTATCCGGGCAGGTGGTCGGCGGCGTACCGGCGCAGCGCGGCGGGGTCGAGGCGGGTGTCCGCGGCCGCGGGGACGGTGTACGCCACGAGCTGGGCGCCACCGTCCGCGCCGCCGTCCCCGGTGTCCTTGACGAGGACCGCGGCCTGGACGATGTCGGGGTGGCGCTCCAGGACGGCCTCGATCTCGCCCGGTTCGATCCGGAAACCGCGCACCTTCACCTGCTGGTCGGTGCGGCCCAGGTACTCCAGCGTGCCGTCCTGCCATCGGCGCGCCAGGTCTCCCGAGCGGTACATCCGGGCGCCGGGCGGGCCGAAGGGGTCGGCCACGAATCGGGTCGCGGTCAGGGCCTCCCGTCCCAGGTAGCCGCGGGTCACGCCGGGCCCTGAGAGGTAGATCTCGCCGGGACAGCCGGGCGGCACGGGCCGCAACGCGTGATCGAGCAGGTACAGCCGCAGATCGGCGAGCGGTTCGCCGATGGCGCTGCGGGTGTCGGCCGGGTCGGTCAGTTCGGCGTACGTGGAGTGCACGGTGGTCTCGGTGATGCCGTACATGTTCACCAGCCGGGGGCGGCCGCGGGTGACGGGGCCCTCGGGATACCAGTGGCGTATTCGGCGCGGGTCCAGCGCCTCCCCGGCGAAGACCACGACGCGCAGCGCGTGCCGGGGCGGGCCGTCGGCCTCGCGCGCCATGTCGGCTTCCGCCTGGGCGAGTTGGTAGAAGGCCGACGGCGTCTGACACAGCGCGGTGACCCCCTCCCGTACGAGCAGCTGCCACATCTCGCGCGGCGACCGGCTGACGGTGTGCGGGACGACGACGAGCCGCCCGCCGCGGCCGAGCGCCGCCCACAGCTCCCACACGGACACGTCGAAGGCGTACGAGTGGAACAGGGCGTGCACATCGTCCGGTCCGAAGCCGAACCGTTCGTCGGTGGTGTCCAGCAGCCGTACGACGTTGTCGTGCGTGACCACGACGCCCTTGGGGGTGCCGGTCGAGCCGGAGGTGTGGATCACGTAGGCGGTGGTGTGCGGATCGGTACATCGCCCGAGGTCACCGGCCGGGCCGGTGGCCAGGGCGGCGGCCGTCTCCGGGTCGTCCAGCAGCAACCGGTCCCGGCCGGGCGGCAGCAGGGCCGCGGTGTCGGCCGTCGCCACGGACAGCGGCGGGTCGGTCTCGTCGAGAACGTGGCGGACGCGCTCGGGCGGGGTGGCCGGGTCCAGCGGTACGTAGCCCGCGCCGGACTTGAGCACGGCGAGGACGGCGGTCACCAGGTCGGCGCCGCGCGGCAGGGCGAGGGCGACGAGTCGGCCCGGCCCCGCGCCGTGTGCCACGAGCAGCCGCGCGAGGCGGTTGGCCCGTTCGTTCAACTCCCGGTAGCCGAGGGTGCGTTCGCCGTCGGTCAGCGCGGGGGCGTCGGGTCGCAGCGCGGCCTGCGCCTCGAACAGCGCGGGCAGGGTGGCACGGCCCGGTGTCCGCTCCGCGGCGGCCGGGGCCCGGGGTGTCCGCTCGTCCGGCAGCAGGAGGCCGATGTCGGCGAGCCGGGCACCGGGCGCGGCGGCGATACGGCCGAGCAGCGCGCCGAGCCGGTCGAGCAGGCGCCCGGCGGCGTCCGCGTCGAGGACCCCGGTGTGGTGGTCGAGCCGCAGGCCCAGTCGCGTGCCGTCGCCGGGGATGACGATGAGCGACAGGGGGTAGTGCGTACCGTCCATCACCCGCAGCCCGGTGACCTCGATGCCGGGCGCGACGTCCCGCAGGACATCGGCATCGATCGGGTAGTTCTCGAACACGACCAGGGTGTCGAACAGTTCGCCGTGTCCGGCCAGGCGCTGGAGCCGGGTGAGATCGGCGTACTGGTGCTCGACGACGGCGAGCTGCTGGTCGCGCAGCGCGCGCAGCGTCTCCTCCACGGTGCGGGAAGGATCGAGGCGCACCCGGACCGGGATGGTGTTGATCAGCAGGCCGACGATGTTCTCCACACCGGGCAGCTCGGGCGGGCGGCCGGAGACCGTGGCGCCGAAGACGACGTCGTCACGGCCGGTGTGGGCGCCCAGCAGCATCGCCCAGCCGAGCCGTACGAGGGTGTTGACGGTCAGCCCGTGCGCACGGGCCGCCCGCCGCAGTGCGGCCGTCACTTCGGCGTCCAGCCCGGCGTCGGCCTGGCCGTGGTGGTCGGCGGTGTCCCGGCCGCGCTCGCCACCGACCAGGGTGGGGCCGTCCAGCCCGGACAGGACACCGCGCCACGCGGCCTCGTCGGCCTCGGCGTCGCGCGTGGCGAGCCAGTCCAGGTAGGCGCGGTACGGCGTGGCGGCCGGGGGCGTATCGCCCGCGTAGAGGGTGAAGAGCTCCCGGACCGCGATCGGCCAGGACCAGCCGTCCAGCAGGATGTGGTGGGCCGTCAGGACGAAGACGTGGCGCCGCCCGGCGGCCCGCAGGAGAGTGGCGCGCAGCGCGGGCGGCCGGGCGAGGTCGAACCGCACACGCCGGTCCCGGTCGAGGAAGGCGGCCTCCTCCGCGGGGGACGCCACCCGCTCCTCCCGCCACGGAACGTCGATGTGGTCCGGCACCCTCTGCACGGGCCTGCCGACGGCGTCCGGCCGGAACCCGGCGGCCAGATTCGGATGCCTGCGCACCAGCGCGCGCAGTGCCTCGCGCAGCGCCGTGGCGTCGAGTTCGCCGGTCAGCTCGAAGACGAACTGGACGAGATACGGATCGGCGCCGCCGTCTTCGCCGTGGTCGTACTGGGAGTGGAACAGCAGCCCTTGGGCGAGGGGCGCCAGCGGCAACGCCTCGCCCTCGCGATCCGCCGCGGCCACCGCGGGTCGCTCGGCCACCTCGGCTGCCGCGGGTCGCTCGTTCGCACCGGCGGCCAGCGCCTCGAGGTGCTCGAACCAGCGCCCGGCCAGGTCCGCCATGTGCGCGTCGTCCAGCAGGCGCCCGGCCCAGGACCACATGGCGGTGAGCCGGGGGCCTTCGGGGTGGTCGACGATGACGGAGTCGAGTTCGACGGCGTGCGCCAACGGCAGCTCCGGCGACGCGCCGGACGCGAGGACGCTCCCGTCCGGGCTCCAGTCCCGCTCGCCGTCCGCCTCGAAGCGGCCGAGGTAGTTGAACGCGATCCGGGGCGGTGCGGGTGCGGCCAGCCGGGTGGCGGTGTCCGGGTTGAGGTGGCGCAGCAGGCCGTAGCCGAGGCCATGGGCCGGTACGTCGCGCAGGGCCGCGCGGACCCGGGCCACGGCCACGTCCCACGGCGTGTCCCCGTCCCCCGCGTCGAGCAGCACCGGGTGGATGACGGTGAACCAGCCGACCGTACGCGACAGTTCGAGACCGGCGGCGAACTCCTCCCGGCCGTGGCCCTCCAGGTCCAGCCCGACGGCCGTCTCCCCCGCGCCCCGCCAGTCCGCGACGGCCCGGACGAACGCGGTCAGCAGCAGGTCGTTCAGCGAGGCGCCGAACGCGGCGGTGGCCCGCTCCGCCAAGGCCGCGGTTGGCGCGGCCGGAAGGGTGCGGGTGTGGTGGCGGCGCGTGGCCTCGGTGTCCCGCGCCGGGTCCGGCCGCGGCTCCGCCTGGAGGTGGCCCACCGCGTTGGCGACCTGGGTCCAGTACGGGAGTTCGGCCAGGACCGACGCGTCCCGGGCGTGCGCCGCCAGCGCCCTGCTCCACTTCCCGAAGCCCGTGCCGACCGGCGGCGCTGCCGGGGTCCGGCCGTCCACCAGCGCGCGCCAGCCGTCGCGCAGGTCGTCGAGCAGGATCCGCCACGACACCCCGTCGACGGCGAGGTGGTGCACGGTGAGGACGAGCGTGCCGGGCCGATCGGCTCCGGCGTCGAACCACTCGGCGTGGACGACGCGCCCCTCCGCGGGGTCCAGCCGCTCTCCGGCCCGCGCGGCGTGCTCCCGTACGGCGCCCTCCAGCGCCTGCCCGTCCAGGCCGGACGCGTCATGCCGGACCAGCGCGATCCGGCCATGGGGGTCGGTCCGCAGCTCCCAGGAGGAGTCCCGCGCCACCAGCCGGAGGCGCAGCATGTCGTGCCGGTCGAGCAGCGCTTCGAGGAGCGTGCGCAGCCTCGGCTCGTCCAGTGCGGCGGGGGTGCGCAGCGCCATCGACTGCGCGAACCCGGTGACGGGCCCGCCGCGTTCGCGCAGCCAGTGCATCACGGGTGTCGGCTCCACCGCCGGGTCGTCGTCGGTGTCGGTGCCGCTCGGGGCGGGGACGTCCGGGCCCGTGGGCAGCGGGGACCTGTCGGCCAGGGTCGCGGCCAGGGCGGCGACCGTGGGGTGGCGGAAGACGTCCTGGGAGGTGAGCGGGAGGCCCGCCCGCCGGGCCCGGCTGACCAGGTGGATCGCCAGGATGCTGTCGCCGCCCAGGGTGAAGAAGCCGGTGTCCGGCGGGATGTGCTGCTCGCCCAGCACGTCGCGGAACAGCGCGGTGAGCGTCTCCTCGGCGGGCGTACGGGGCGACCGGTCCGCGCCGGTGCCGTCCGTACCGTCCGGGCCGTCCCCGCCGTCGCGTCGCGGGGTGGGCGGCGCGGGCAGTGCGGCGCGGTCGAGCTTGCCGTTGCGGGTGAGGGGGAGCCGTTCGACGGGGACGATCGCCGACGGCACCATGAACGCCGGAAGGTGCTCGGCGGCGTGGCGCCGCAACGCGTCGGCGTCCCCGTCCGCCTCCGGCCGCGCGGTGACGACGTACGACACGAGCCTGCGCTCACCCGGCCGGTCCTCGCGGAGCACGGTGGCGGCCCGGGTCACGGCGGGGTGGCGGCACAGCGCGGCGTCGATCTCGCCGGGTTCGATCCGGTAGCCGCGCAGTTTGACCTGGCTGTCGGCGCGGCCCGCGAAGTCCAGCGTGCCGTCCGGGTTCCAGCGGGCGAGGTCTCCGGTGCGGTACATCCGGGCGCCGGGCGGGCCGAACGGGCAGGCCACGAACCGCTCCGCGGTCCGGCGCGGCGCGCCGAGGTAACCGCGGGCGAGCCCGGTGCCGGACAGGTAGACCTCGCCGCTGACACCGGGCGGGACGGGGCGCAGCGCGTCGTCGAGGAGGTGGACCCGGGTGCCGTCGAGCGGGGTGCCGATGGGGATCGACGCGGTGTGTTCGGGAAGGTGGTCCACCGGGTGCCGGGTGGCGAAGACGGTGGTCTCGGTGGGTCCGTAGCCGTTGACGACGGCGGGGGCCCGGGGTGCGGAGCGGACGCGTCGTACGGCCTCGGGCGCGACCACGTCGCCGCCGGTCCACACCTGGCGGACACCGGCGAGGCAGTCGGGGTCCTCCTCGGCGAGCGCCCCGAACAGGCCCGCCGTCAGCCACAGTCCGGTGACGCGGTGGGTGGCGATGACGTCGCGCAGGACGCCGAGGTCCGTCCGGCCCGGCGGGGCGATGACGATCTCGCCGCCGCTGAGCAGCGGCACCCACAGTTCCAGGTTGAGCGCGTCGAAGGCGTGCGGGGAGTGCAGCAGCACGCGCTCGGCGCCGCCTTCGTCCCACCAGCGGTCGGAGGCGAGCCGGACGAGATTGGCGTGGGTGATGGCGACGCCCTTGGGGGCGCCGGTCGAGCCCGAGGTGTACATCACGCAGGCGAGGTGCTCCGGGTGCACGGTCACCGGAGGGTCATGCGGCGCGGCGGACGGCTCGTCGCCGAGGGCGCCGAGGACGTGGACGTGGTGTCCCCGGTCGCGGAACCACGTGGCGATGTCGTCGTCCCGGGTGGTGGCGTCGGTGATCAGGAACCGCGCTCCGGCTCCGGCGGCGATCGCGGCCAGGCGGCTCGGGGCGTCCGCGCGGTGCAGCGGCAGATACGCGGCGCCCGCCTTGACCACGCCCAGCACGGCGACGACGAGGTCGGGCGAGCGCTCGACCAGGAGGCCCACCGGTGTCTCGGCGGTGGCGCCCGCCGCGGTCAGCCGGGCCGCGAGGGCGGTGGCGCGGGCGTCGAGCTGCCGGTAGGTGAGCCGCTCGCCGGTGGCGGCCGAGCGCACGGCGAACGCCTCGGGCGTGGCGGCGACATGGGCCCCGAACCGGGCGAGCGCGGTGCGCGCCGGGC